>NZ_JBQXDJ010000003.1:0-148737 GCF_052601015.1 Chitinimonas violaceus
TAGAGTTGGATGAGCCTACGCGTGTCCGTTGGCAGATTCCCTACGTATCGATCAACGTAGACGGCCTGGACGTAACCATCCGCGAACAGCCCAAACGCGGGCTGGGTCGAAACGAAGTCGCCATCGGAGACATGGTTGGGTTCCGGGACCGCGACCACAATGAACGGGTAGGCCGCATCGTACGCATGAATGACAAGACAGTGACGCTGCAGGTTGATGGGCATCAGTGGCGCGTGGCCTACGAACTGCTCCATCGTTTCATCGAAGCACGGCGCACGCCATAAACCCGAAGCGCCTGCCGTGGATAGATGCTGCTCGCCGGGGGTTTACTGATGTTGACGCACCCAGCCGTGCAAGGTTGCCGCAACACACCCTATCTTGGCAGCGATGGATTCGATGGCAGCCCATTCGGATTCATACTCTGACCGATGTTCAAAAACCATACGGACAGCGCGTTCTTTGACTTCTGGCGAATACTTGGTTGGCTTCTTCATAACTCCATTCTCTCAAGAAATGGAGCCTCCTCACTATCCGGGGGGATTCACCATCTAGTGAAGCAGCAATAGCTCCGAGCGGTGTATTGGGTATGAACGTATCTTGGGGGCAGGTGTGCCAGAACAATGCTCGGGATCTTGCAATGTTGGCCATTATTGGTCCTGCAGTGCTAGTTTTTGCGTAGGTGAGCACAAAGGTGGGTTCGAGCTTGATATACAGGTAGGTAAGCGCTGCAGCTGTAAGGGTTATGGTTAAGGCGCCAAAAACGGCAAGAAATGAACGTAGTCGCATCGTATCTAACTCGAGACTTGAAGAAAGGGGAGCATATTCCGACATTGCAATGACGCAATAGGATTTTTGCTTCCCCTTGCTCTGTCTTATCTGTTGATCTGTTCTATCTGACTCACATCCCGTACCGCGCCGGTATCAGCACTGGTGGTCATTGCTGCGTAAGCGCGTAAGGCTGGGGAGACGATGCGTTGCCTATCTACGGGCTTCCAGGCATTGGGACCTAGGGCTGTCATCTTGATACGGCGCTGGGCTAGTTCCTCGTCGGTGACTTTGAGGTGGATAGTCCGCTGAGGAATATTTATCTCGATGATGTCGCCTTCTTCAGCAAGACCGATAGAACCACCTTCTGCGGCTTCAGGCGAGACATGGCCAATCGACAAGCCCGAGGTACCACCGGAGAAGCGACCGTCGGTGAGTAGAGCGCAGGCTTTACCGAGTCCTTTAGACTTCAAGTAGGACGTGGGGTAGAGCATTTCCTGCATGCCAGGCCCGCCTTTAGGACCTTCATAGCGGATCAGCACCAAGTCGCCTGCGATGATCTTGTCGGCCAGAATTGCTGCAACGGCGTCATCCTGACTTTCGAAGATGCGAACCTTACCGCTGAAGACCAGGATGGATTCATCCACACCGGCGGTTTTGACGATACAGCCGCGCTCGGCGATATTCCCATAAAGCACTGCCAAGCCACCATCTTGCGAATAGGCGTGTTCCTTGGATCGGATGCAGCCATTGGCGCGGTCCAGGTCGAGATCTGGATAGCGCATCGATTGCGAGAAGGCGATTGTTGTGGGTACACCGCCTGGTGCAGCACGATAAAACTTGTGGGTGTCGAGGCTTGCTGCAATTTTCTTTTGATGGAACAAAGTATAAGCGGTCCCCTCTTTGGGTGATTTTCCCATTACCATATTTCAAGTGGCTTGAGGCTTATTGAATATGCAAATCAGAGAGGGACCGGTTGAGAAGCAAACAAATTGTATTCTGATCATAAAGAGAAGTGACTTCACCACTCTTCTATAGAAAGCGTTCAATTGTTTTTGCTGATGGAGGATGGCCAACTCGATAGAGATAGCCATAGTCTGCATTTATATAGATATCTTCTATGTTTTTGGGGATATCCTGGAAAGCTGCAAGTTTGCTATTTTCGATAAAGAATGCATTGACGCCTGAGATATTGCAAGCGGCCAGTGTATAACCAGCTGGCGATAATACTTGATCAAATGCAGTGACAGATGCTCCAAAATAGTCTGTGCCATCCCACTGATGCTGTGGATTATAGGCAATGCGGAAATTGATGGGTGGAGGAAATTTACCATTGTATTCACAAATAATGACGCTTGGACGTTTTCCTGTTTTTAGCAAAGCTTCAAGAATGTAAATATCGACACCATCTACATCTAGACTAAAAAGGTCAATATGGTTAGTACCTAGTTGTGTACAGGAACGTTCAAACAGTTCATTGGCATTTTCTGCTGTAATCCAGGCTTTATTAAAGAATAGCCGATTGCTGTTCTGCGGTATGGTAATTGCCAAGTCTTCTCCGCCTACCCAGGCACCACGGTGGCCATGAATAAGCATGTTAACTGTATTATTTTCCAGACCATTGCCTACGCCGAATTCAACAAAAGTCCAAGGTCTAGCTAAGTTAAACCGCTTGATAATTTCCAGAATGATTCCATCCTCTCCGTTTTGAGAAAAATACTTAGCGGAAGCTCGAACGAGAGGGTTGGGATGTTTTTGTTCAAATGCATATCTGACTTCTTGCTGGCGACTGTTAAGAAATCGACTAACTTCTAAATTATTTAACGCGTGAATAGTTGCGCTATAGGTAGCTTGGGCGAGTTCTTCTGCGGTCATTTTTATATGAGTCCTATAAAGAAAGTGAAGTTCATGCAGCTAAAAAATACTTACTTCTGAAATTAGCCAGAGACTATCTTATAGCGCTTTTCCTATTTGTAAATAGAATTGTTCTGATTGCTGACCCATTATTGGTCAGTGCCTTTTGTTGTGTTTTTTTGCTTAATGTTCTATCTGACTCACATCCCGTACCGCGCCGGTATCAGCACTGGTGGTCATTGCTGCGTAAGCGCGTAAGGCTGGGGAGACGATGCGTTGCCTATCTACGGGCTTCCAGGCATTGGGACCTAGGGCTGTCATCTTGATACGGCGCTGGGCTAGTTCCTCGTCGGTGACTTTGAGGTGGATAGTCCGCTGAGGAATATTTATCTCGATGATGTCGCCTTCTTCAGCAAGACCGATAGAACCACCTTCTGCGGCTTCAGGCGAGACATGGCCAATCGACAAGCCCGAGGTACCACCGGAGAAGCGACCGTCGGTGAGTAGAGCGCAGGCTTTACCGAGTCCTTTAGACTTCAAGTAGGACGTGGGGTAGAGCATTTCCTGCATGCCAGGCCCGCCTTTAGGACCTTCATAGCGGATCAGCACCAAGTCGCCTGCGATGATCTTGTCGGCCAGAATTGCTGCAACGGCGTCATCCTGACTTTCGAAGATGCGAACCTTACCGCTGAAGACCAGGATGGATTCATCCACACCGGCGGTTTTGACGATACAGCCGCGCTCGGCGATATTCCCATAAAGCACTGCCAAGCCACCATCTTGCGAATAGGCGTGTTCCTTGGATCGGATGCAGCCATTGGCGCGGTCCAGGTCGAGATCTGGATAGCGCATCGATTGCGAGAAGGCGATTGTTGTGGGTACACCGCCTGGTGCAGCACGATAAAACTTGTGGGTGTCGGAATCTGCTGGTTGGCGTACTACATCCCAGGTCTCGATTGCGGTACCCATATCTGGGCTGTGTACAGTGTGGACGTTACGGTGAATCAGACCGGCCCGGTCCAGTTCCGCAAGGATGGCAAATACACCGCCAGCCCGATGGACGTCCTCCATATGGTACTTCTGGGTAGCGGGGGCAACCTTGGCAAGGCAGGGTACGCGGCGCGATATGCGATCAATATCGGCCATTTTGAAATCGACACCCGCTTCATTGGCGGCAGCCAGTAAATGGAGCACCGTATTGGTCGAGCCACCCATGGCAACATCCAGGCTCATGGCGTTTTCGAAGGCTTCCATTGTAGCGATGGACCTGGGGAGTACGCTGTAGTCGTCTTGCTCGTAGTGGCGTTTGGTGAGTTCCACAATGAGCCGGCCTGCTTTAAGAAACAGTTCCTTACGGTCGGCATGGGTGGCCAGTGTCGAGCCATTGCCGGGTAGTGATAATCCCAAGGCTTCTGTCAGGCAGTTCATAGAGTTTGCCGTGAACATACCGGAACAAGAACCACAGGTAGGGCATGCGCTGCGCTCTACCGCTGCAACCTCTTCATCACTTACTTTGTCGTTTGCTGCTTCCACCATGGCATCGACAAGATCAAGCTTACGAGTTTCCCCGTGCCAATTAACCTTACCCGCTTCCATTGGCCCGCCTGAAACGAATACGACTGGAATATTCAACCGCAGTGCTGCCATCAGCATGCCGGGGGTGATTTTGTCGCAGTTGGAGATGCATACCATGGCATCGGCACAGTGGGCATTAACCATGTACTCGACTGAGTCAGCAATCAGGTCACGACTTGGCAGGCTGTAAAGCATTCCACCGTGTCCCATTGCAATGCCGTCATCTACCGCGATGGTGTTGAACTCCTTGGCTACACCGCCAGCACGTTCTATTTCGCGTGCTACAAGCTGACCAAGGTTTTGTAGGTGTACATGGCCTGGAACAAATTGGGTAAATGAATTGCATACGGCAATGATGGACTTGTTGAAGTCACCATCTTTCATGCCGGTAGCGCGCCAAAGGGCACGGGCGCCGGCCATATTGCGGCCGTGAGTAGTGGTGTGCGAGCGGTAGACGGGCATGGAGTGAATCCTTAGCGCGATCGGGGAGCGCAAAATCATTAATCTTTGGATTGACGGCCCGGCGATACGGGTGGAAACGGGATCGTAACAAGCGGGGATGGGTGCTGGGTAACGAACCACGCCAGGGTACTGGCGCTGCATTTCACGCGTCTTGACGACCGATTGTAGCGTGAAAAAAGTGCATTAACCTTTTTCCCGCCAAGCTGCTAACAACGGATATCCCTATGGCTATTGCAGTGTAATGTTGGATGGACCGATGCAGCACTTGTTCGTAGTGGTGAGGTATTAGGAACTTGCTGACGCTTTTTACTGTGCAATTATGGCCAGAGTTCGTGTGCTGCTCGAAAGCTCTCATAGGACTTTGAACAGGCGCTAAAAAATTTTGCAGCCTCTTTTAGCCAAACGCATTCCGGTTTCTGCGCTGTGCTCCCCCTTTTCATTAAATTCCAATGTCATTAACCCTTGATAGGCCTTCCGTTCATCCGATTCTGTGATGCGAATGACCCTTGTTCTCCCTCTTCTATATGAGTGAAAACCCGTAGCCAGCCTGTAGTTCACTCCATTTTGCGTTACTCGCCTGATTCCACAGGCTTTCTCAACCGTGAAAAGTACAGTTGATCGGCTTGCTGCTTTGTTGGATAAACCGTTGTCATATTTCTATGTCATAAATGATGGATGGTACTGAGTTGGGTCAACCTTTCAGCCAAACACTTTGAATGAGATGTAGCGAGTGCTTCTAACCCGCTCTGTTACCAGTTGCTGTTTGTAGGAGAGAGGTATTGCAATAAAGCGCTGTTAGGGATTGCTGGATTGAACATTTGTCCAGGTTGTGAAAGTGGTGGCGAAGTAAGAGAGATTGCGATCCATCAGCAGGGTTATCAGTTCTCTTATTCAATAGGTTGTTGTTTTATGGCTCCTTAGGTTTTTTAAATAACAGGTTCGGTAACAGATTTTTAGGTAAAAAGGATTTTGATTATGCGGTCAACTTCGGTGGTCTTACTTTCGTGCCTTTTGGCACAATTTCCTTTACAGGCAAGTGCTGCGACAGAGCTATTTGCCGATTCGCCATCACAAATGGCGGACCAGGTAGCTTTAGATGTACCCGTCGCTGCGTATAAGAAGCAGGTGACTAGGAAACAAGTGACTGGGATACCTAATCTGGCCGAATTATTGAAGCTGATACCAGGATCAGAAATAAAGCTTCCTTTACCTGTCTGGCCTAAGCCAGGCTTGATGAAGATAGAAAAGGTCATCATCAATCCAGACCTGAGCGTAACCCTGGGCGGTTCAATTAATGATTTTGGTTCATATGCCAAAGCACATTTAACGATTGGCTTATTTGGTAAGAATATTACTGGTGGTATTGATTCCAGCATCGGTCAATACACTATTAGTGGCAGTATAAAGGGACTCACAATCGCTCGTTCGGAGCAGAATGATTGGCTCCCAGACATGGATGATACTTTCGCTGCGCCTAACCTCAACAAGAATGAAGGGGTTGAAAGTCAAGCCATGGTTTCAATGGATACCATAGCTACAGCAGCGGATTCAGAGGTTGAAATTGATGTGATGGTAATTTACCCCAGACGCTTTACTGTTAGGGAAAGAGGCCAACCAGATACACGTGTTGCCGCTCTAATTAACCGTACCAATCAAATATTCAGCGATAGTGGAGCTCATACCCGGTTTCGCTTAGTTAAATCTATGGAGGTAAATAGAGATGATTTACATGTCGATGAAGGTGGTTTAAATCGATTTAACAATATCTTAAAAGATAGTACCTCTGACATTGCTAGAGTACGGAAACAATATGGGGCAGATGTGGTGGTGTTTGTGCAGCCTCCTTTTAATACGGCGGAGAAAGGCTGCGGTGGCGCATGGCCGCATGGATTATTGAGCCAATTCAATCCGGATAGTGGATTTGCAATTGTTTCAGATGGACCGATGCTAGGAACTAAATTTGGTTGCAGTGATGACACTATGGCGCATGAATTAGGCCATGTTTTAGGTCAGCAACATGATAGGGCGCATGGTGGTCGTGCAGGTGTACACCCATATAGTGCCGGGTATGGTAGTTCTGATGGTCTGTATGGCGATGTAATGAGCTACTCGCAGAATAAGGTTCGTTTGTTCTCTAACCCAAGTCTGAAGTGTACAAATGGTACAGCTTGTTATGTAGCGGGCGAAGACCCTGATACAGCATCTGACTCGGTAAGATCGATAAATCAAACTCGTTTACTGGTTGCTAACTACATGCCTAAGGCAGACGGTACTGGCACCAAGCCTACAGGCGGCGGTGGTACAGGCACCAAAACTGGTGGTGGTGGAACTGGTACGAAGCCCGGTGGTGGAACAACTGGTACGGGTACTAAGCCGACTGGTGGAGCAGTGGTCCCAACGTTGGTAGCAGATAGTCAGCAGCAGTTGACGATCTCGATGCCGCGAAACAGCAGCAAGACCATCACGCTGACTGCTGGTGGAGTACAAGGTCGGCAATATACGATGGACATTATTACCCAGCATCCCTACGTTGTTCAGCCGAAAGTGGCACATTGGAATGCATGGCAGCTGACGGGAACGAAGCAGTCCTGGCAGGAAACGATCAATGCCGTTGGTTTCCCAGGCAATGCGAAAATTAGCTACACCATTAAAGATGTGTTGGACCCAAGTAAATCCACGACAATTTGGGTGAATGTTAAAGTGACGGATACTGGCACTGGCACTGGCACTGGCACTGGCACTGGCACTGGCACGGGTGGCGGTGGTTCAAACCAAAATGAGTTTGATCCTAGCAAGATGTACGTCAGCGGTGATCAGAGTCAGTTCCAAGGCAAGACCTATACCTTCGTTGTTATGGTAAATGGTGAATGGGTAACTGGGCCGATGTCGAAGAACTTTCCGATATCGGGTCAGGTATCCTCGCCAGAGAAGCACTATCGGTCGGGTGACGGCAGGTTTGTAGCTTATTGGACCACGCAAAAAGCAGGGTCTGGCACCAGTTCGGGTGGCGTTGGTTCAAAACAGAATGAGTTTGATCCTAACCAGATGTATGTCAGCGGTGATCAGCGTCAATTCGAGGGCAAGACCTATACCTTCGTTGTTATGGTGAATAGTGAATGGGTAACTGGGCCGATGTCGAAGAACTTCCCATTCTCGGGTCAAGTGTCCGCACCGAATAAACACTTTCGGTCGGAGGATGGCAGATTTGTGGCCTATTGGACTACACAAAAACTGGTGACGATGAGCGACGAGGCGGATAGCACCAACTAAAGCCAAATGACCTTTGGCTCACGGTGTAATGATCCAAATGGTCAGTAGTTCTTTCGGGGGTATCTCTCAAGTTGTATACGTGTGAGAGTCCCCCGATTTGGAATGTTGGTACGGCAGCTTAATTCAGCTGTGTTGTAGCCGGAAGTACCCGCCTGCTCTCAATTAGTCGTGAACAGGTCATAGAGCTTAAGTCTGGCAGCCCCATTCACAGTGGGGCTGCCAGATTGTTTCAGGTTGCCGACCATTCCCCTTTTCGGCGTACCGTGATTTTCCATCCCCATGTGTTCCTACTGGCCGGAAAACGTGGCTGTCGGGTCCAGCACTTCATCTGTCCATTCATCTTTTTTTTCTGAGTTTCTTCCAGGCGGAATGCCTCTTCATTGCAATCACCGACTGGCGGTATAGATTAAATTGAACAGTCGGGTAATGAATCATTTTATTTTGCATTGATAGTTGTGATACGTGCCATTGAACAACATGGAACGGGCATTTTGAGCAAGATTTGTTGCCAAGGTAATAACTTTGCTTTGGTTGATTAAATTTACGTGCTGAATTGAGTTGTTGGTATTTAGCTAAGTTTTCTATTGGGTATTTGGTAAATAACTATTCTGCAGAAGAGGTGTTATATGCGATCGAGCTCGAAGGTCCTATTATCAGTTCTCTTGGCTCAATTGCCATTTCAAGTAAATGCCGCGACCGAGTTATTTGCCGATTCCCCATCCCAAGTTGGTAGTGTTGCTGCAGACGTGCCTAAAGCCGCTTTTAAGAAGCAGGTGACCAAGAAAGAGGTGACAGGTGTGCCAAATTTGGCAGCACTACTAAAACTTGTACCAGGGTCAGATATTAACCTGCCACTACCTGGCTGGCCAAAGCCGGGTGTGATGAAAATCGATAAGGTAATTATTAATCCTGATCTCAGTGTTACCTTAGGGGGCTCGATTGCTGACTTTGGCACATATGCCAAAGCACATTTAACGATTGGCTTGTTTGGGAAGAATATTACGGGTGGAATTGATTCCAGCCTGGGGCAGTATCGGATTAGCGGCAGCGTGAAAGGACTAACTATCAGCCGGTTGGAGGAGAACGACTGGATTCCAGATCCTAATAATACATTTCCTGCAGCTCTGATCAAACAGAGTGATGGAGTTACAAGCGAAGCGATGATTTCGATGGAGGCAGCAGTAGCAGATAAAGAGTCTGAAATTGATCTGTTGGTAGTATTTCCCAGAAGGTATAGTCTGGCACAAAATAGTCAACCAACGACTCGAGTCAATTCATTGATAAATCGTACCAATCAGATTTTTAAAGATAGTGGGATTAATGCCAGATTTCGTTTGGTTATGGCTTGGGAGTTGGTTAGGGATGATATTCATGTCAATGAACAAGGACTAGACTTATTAGGAAATCTAGTAAGAGATGAAAACTCAGATATTTACAAAATGCGTAAGCAGTATGGGGCCGATATTGTAGTGCTTTTGCAACCACCCGTTAGTAAAGAAGTGGAAAAAGGTTGTGGTGTTGCGCCAGGTATAGGTGGAATGAGTCAATTAATCCCAGAGAATGGATTTACCATTGTTTCTGATGGCGATATTCCCAACGTAGCACGTTGTACTGACGATACTATGGCGCATGAGCTAGGCCATGTCTTAGGCCAAGCCCATGATCGAATTACTGGCGGCAAGCCGGGTGTGCATCCTTATGGTCTTGGATTTAGAACAGCTGATACGATGAATGGCGATGTTATGAGCTATGCGCGTAACAAGGTTAAGTTGTTCTCTAACCCTAATTTAAAGTGTGCAAATGGTGAACCGTGCTACGTAGGTGGTGAGGACCCTAGCAAATCATCTGATTCTGCTCGTTCAATCAACCAGACCAGAGTACTGGTCGCCAATTACATGCCAAAGGTGGATGGTACAGGAACCAGTCCCACACCTACCCCGACACCTACTCCAACACCAGTACCAACGCCGACCCCTACACCAAAGCCCACGCCCACTCCAACGCCTGTCCCAACACCTACTCCGATACCTACACCAACGCCTATTCCCGGGCGTGGTGCAGTTATCCCCACGTTAATGGCTGACAATCAACAACAGCTGACGGTTTCTATTCCACAAAACAGCAGTAGGAACATCACGCTGACTGCGGGTGGGGTCCAGGGTAGGCAATATACGATGGACATTGCGTCCCAAAACCCTTATGTCGCACAACCGAAAGTAGCGCGGTGGGGAGCTTGGTCGCTTACTGGTACGAAGCAAACTTGGCAGGAGACGATAAATGCAATTGGTCCAGGCAGTACACGGATCAGTTACACCATCAGAGATGCAGTGGACCCCAGCAAGGCGGCGACGACCTGGGTGAGTGTTATGGTGACTGGCACTGGCACCGGCACCGGCACCGGTTCGGGGACGGGGGGCGGTGGTACTAGCCAGAATACGTTTGATCCAAATCAGAGCTATGTAAGTGGTGACCTGCGTCAATTCGAGGGCAAGACCTATGTCTTTGTTGTGTTGGTAGATGGCTTGGAATCGAAGACGAGAGCGATTTCAGGAAGGGAATGCGCACCGCAAAAGAGCTGTAAGCTATCTGATAGCCGAGTCATTGCGTATTGGACCACGTACAAAGGAGGCACTGGGACAAGTAGTGGTGGTGGGACTGATAGTGGTGGCTCGAACCAGACTACCTATGATGCAAATCGTATTTATTCGAACGGGCAGAGGCTCGATCTGGGCGGTAAAACCTTCACGTTGATCCTGTTGCTGAAGGGTAAGCAACTGCCCGACCAGACCTATTACATGAGGGGCAGCAGCTGTATGCCTCAGCAATGTACACGTGAGAATCCCGTTACTTTGGAAGACGGCTATTCTGCTTATTGGGCAGTGCAATAGTAGTGAAAAAGTTAAGGATCAATCTGGCAGCTTTGTACAGGCTGCCAGATTGATTGAGTTTCTCGACGTTTGGTTACCGACCTAAATAAGGCATTTATCATTGAACAGATGCCTGGATTGCTGGTTCCAAAGGGTAACGTCCCTGGCTAAACAGGGTTTTTTGTTCTAAGGAATATGGAGATACCTGCCGGACTAAAGAGATGGCCACTTCTATGGTTACTTTTTGGGATTATTAATCTGTTGTGTATTAAGGCGCCTTGCAGGGATTTGGAGTTCTGAATAATGCCTTTCAAGAAGGAATATTTTATGCGATCCAATTCGATGGCCTTAATATCAATTCTCTTGGCTCAGTTGCCATTTCAAGCAAATGCTGCGACAGAATTATTCGCTGATGCACCACCTAAATCTGGTGCGGCGGCAGATATGCCTAAGGCTGCTTTTAAGCGGCAGGAAACTAAAAATCAAGTAACTGGCATTCCTAATCTGGCAGAGCTTTTTAAACTTGTTCCCGGCTCTGAGCTAAAGATACCACTGCCGGGTTGGCCAAAACCAGGCTATATGAAAGTTGAAAGAGTTATTGTCAATCCAGATCTCAGTATCAGCCTTGATGGGTCGATTGCTGATTTTGGTACATATGCCAAGGCACATTTGACGATAGGCTTGCTTGGTAAAGGTATTAAAGGCGAAATTGACTCTAGTGTGGGGCGATATGTAATTGATAGTACGAATAGGGGACTTACGGTTAGTAAGTTTGAAAATAAAAGATGGGGCACGAATGATATTTTCCGTCCACCTAAATCAGAAAAGAGTCAGGACGTAAAGAGTGAAGCAATGATCGTACAGGATATACCCCCGGATACAGGGGAGTCCGAAGTTGATGTGATGATAGTTTACTCGAAAAAGTATACTCGTACATTTGAAGACGGTAGTGGTATTGATGGGCGAGATAGTACGATTAATTACTTGATAAATTATACCAATCAGATTTTTAAAGATAGCGGGATTCAAGTTAAATTACGTCTGGTTAAATCGCTGGAGATTGATAGAGAAGATCTTCACGTGAACGATGTGGGTTTGGCGTTGTTACATACATTATTGGAAGATGAAAAATCTGACATTGCCCGTGCACGCGCGCAGGCTGGTGCAGATTTAGTGATTGTTTTACAATTTCCCTTTGGGGAAGGTGAGAACGGCTGTGGTGGTGCGTGGGTAATGCCTGATATCAGGTTACTCAAGCCAGATAAAGGGTTCACGATTGTCTCGAACGGTGTTTCTTTCGCTGGTACTGATAAAGCCAGGTATTGTCCAAATGAGGTCTTAGCACACGAATTGGGGCATGTTTTTGGCCAATACCATGACCGAATAACGATGGCGGATGGTGGTAATGCAGATGTGAAAGGTATACATCCTTATTCCTTTGGTTATATAACGGCTGACGGCAACTATGGCGACATAATGAGTTATGCATGGACAAATGCAACCAAGCTGTTCTCTAATCCGAATTTAAAGTGTGTGATTGATGATAAAGATAAAAATAAATATAAGGGTGATGTTCCTTGCTTTATGGGTGGAGAGGACCCAAAGACTGCATCCGATACAGCAAGATCAATGAATATAACTCGGCGGATTATTGCCAATTACCTACCGAAGGGTGGTACGGGGACGGGTACCACTCCAACACCGACTCCCACGCCAACCCCAGTACCTACACCGACCCCAACACCGAAGCCCACACCTACGCCAACGCCGGTACCTACTCCGACCCCGATACCTACGCCAACGCCTACACCTGGGGGCGGTGCAGTTATCCCAACTTTATTGGCTGACAATCAGCAGCAATTGGCTGTTTCGATTCCACTAAGCGGCAGCAAGACCATTACGCTCCTCGCAGGTGGGGTTCAAGGCCGGCAATATACGATGGATATTGCATCCCAAAACCCTTATGTCGCTCAACCGAAGGTAGCGCGCTGGAACGCTTGGTCACTGTCAGGAACGAAACAAGCATGGCAGGAGACGATAAATGCCATTGGCCCAGGTAGTACACGGATCAGCTACACCATTAAAGACGCGGTAGACCCCAGCAAGGCGATGACAATCTGGGTGGGTGTTACAGTGACTAGTACAGGTAATGGAACGGGTGGTGGGGGAACCAGCCAGGGCACCTTTGACCCGACTAAAAATTACCCGAATGGCACACAGTTCGTCATAGGTGGCCAAACCTACACCTTGATGGCGTGGAAGAGTGGTCAGCTGATGCCTTTCGGGACTTATGTCGCGCCGGGCAGCAGATGTGCGCCGCAGAAGTGTGCGCTTGGGAGCTCTGTAACTATGCAGGACGGGGTGGTTATATATTGGACAGCTGGTTCTACTGATGGGGGAGGTTCCACAGGTGGAGGTACGGGTAGTGGCGGTTCAACTCAGACCATTTTTGAATCGAGTCGTATCTACCCGAATGGGCAGAAGCTCAATCTAGGCGGTAAGACCTTCACATTGATCGTGTTGGGCAAAGGTAGGCAACTATCTGACAACTCTTACTTTATGAGGGGTAGCAGTTGTATACCTCAGCAGTGTACACGCGAGAATCCAGCGACTTTGGACGAGGGCTTCACTGCTTATTGGGAAGTCAGGTAGAGGATCAATAAGGCGGTATATATCAAAGTTCTCTTTGGATTATCGGGATTCGTTGCTGGATTGCCGGGTTCCGATGTCCAAAGAGAGATAGGTAGCTATGTCTTGGTTAGCGAAGGCCCAAGTAGTTGGGTAATCCAGTCAACAAATGCCTGTACCCGGCGTGATAAGTGGCGTCGATGCGGGTACAGCACGGTAATCGGCGTGGCTGGTGGTCGCCAGTCTAGTAAAACCTCTACCAATTCACTGTTCGCGACATGTGCAGCCATGTCGTGTCGCGGCGCTTGAATCAGCCCCATACCAGCAATAGCGCACGCGATATAGGTTTCGACCTGGTTTACGGCTACGCGGCAGGGCATTGACAGACTTTTGTTCTGCCCATTCTCCATATACTCTCATTCGATGATCCGTCCGCTGGCGGGCGAGAGATAGTTGACGGCGAAATGGTGCTGCAGGTCATCCAATCTTTGTGGAATACCGTGTTGAGCCAGATAGGCCGGGCTGGCGTAGTTCCCTTGGGTTAATATGCCGAGCTGTCGTCCAATCAGGCGTGAATCGCTCAAGGTACCTACCCGTAGCACACAGTCCACACCTTCTTGAATCAGATCGATTGGCCGGTCGCTGACACCAAGCTCCAGCTGTATTTGGGGATACTTGGCGAAGAAATCCGGCAGTGCGGGTGCAATGATCAATCTGCCGATACGGCCCGGGACGTCGATCTTCAGCTTCCCAGTAGGGGTGTTGCTGCCTGATTGGAAGAGTGACTCTGTCTCTTCAATATCCGCCAGGATTTGTAGACAACGTTCGTAATAAGCATTGCCATCCTGCGTGGGTTGAACCTTGCGGGTGGTGCGATGGAGCAGCCGTACGCCAAGCTTCGCTTCTAACTGCTGTACAGCCATTGATACGCTCGCGCGAGGTAACTGCAACAAATCTGCCGCACGCGTAAACCCGCCGCTTTCCACGACACGTACAAAAACTTGCATGGCTTGCAGGCGGTCCATGATGGCTAACTTGCGTGATTAGTATGAAATGCTGACTAGTGTAGGCACTTTTCCTTGATTTATCTTGAAACGGCATACAAACATACTTCACCCATATCGCTGCACTCGTGGCGAACCAATGGGAATGGAGAGGCGAAATGAGCGAAAAGACATTCGATAACAAGGTGGCCTTGGTTGTTGGTGCATCACGCAATATGGGGCGGGCGTTTGCTGAATTGTTGGGGGCGGAAGGTGCAAGTGTGGCCGTGCATTACAACAGCGCGAGTTCACAAACCGGGGCAGAAGCAGCTGTTGCTGCTATTCGTGAATCAGGCGGGCAGGCGTTTGCCATTCAGGCCGATATCACGCGTGTTGCCGAAATCGAGCGCCTGTTTACGGCTGTACAGCAGCACTTTGGCGGCATCGATATTGCGATCAACACCGCTTGGCCAGATGCTCAAGAAACCCATCGTGGAGATTGAGGAGGCGGAATACGACGCTATTTTCAATCTCAATACCAAAGCGGCATTTTTTGTTTTGCGTGAGGCCGGCCGGCGCTTGCGCGATAACGGACGCATTTTGAATCTAGGGACGTCGCTGCTGGCGGCGACAACCGGAGGCTATGGTGCTTACGCAGGTAGCAAAGCACCCTTGGAGGATTTCACCCGTGCTTTGGCGAAAGAGGTCGGCAGCCGGGGCATCACCGTTAACACGCTGTGCCCAGGGCCAATGGATACCGAGTTCTTTTACGCGGCCGAAACACCTGAGGCCGTGGCTTATCTGAAACGCGCCAGCATCAACGGTGAACTTGGCAAGGTGGCTGATTTGTTACCTGTCGTGAAGATGTTGGTAGCGCCGAGCAATAACTGGATCACGGCACAAGCCTTGTTTGTGAATGGTGGCTTTGTTTCCCGCTAGCGGGGCGATGTCCGGCGGTGGGGGCAGATGACCCGGGAATGAATGATGGTTCTGGGCTTGAAAGGGAACCGGTTTTGGCATTGCGGGTTCACAAAGGATGATGTAGCAAGCAGTCATACCCCTTGCCCCGTTATAATGCCGTCCTCTTTAGACCTGCTCTTGAGCCCCTGATGCTGACCCACCCTCATATCGACCCAGTAGCCCTTCATCTTGGGCCCTTGTCCATCCGTTGGTACGGGCTGATGTACCTGGTTGGCTTTGTCTGCTTTCTGTTGCTGGGACATTACCGTATTCGCCGCAACCCACAGAGTGGCTGGAATACCCAGCAGTTGGATGATCTGCTGTTTTACGGCGTACTGGGCGTGATACTGGGCGGGCGGTTGGGCTATGTGCTCTTTTACAAGCCCATGTTCTATTTCACCCATCCAGTCGATATCTTCAAGATCTGGGAAGGCGGCATGGCCTTCCATGGTGGTTTTCTTGGCGTCTTGGTGGCGATGTGGCTGTTCGGGCGTAAAACAGGCAAGACTTTCTTCCAGGTCACGGACTTTATTGCACCGCTGGTGCCGCTGGGTCTGGCCGCGGGGCGTTTGGGTAACTTCATCAACGGCGAGCTTTGGGGCCGCGTAACCAGTGCCGATGCGCCTTGGGCGATGGTCTTTCCATTGGTTGACCAGTTGCCGAGACACCCTTCCCAGCTTTACCAGTTCGCGTTGGAGGGGTTGCTGCTGTTTGCCGTACTTTGGATTTATTCCGCCAAGCCTCGTCGTACAGGGCAGGTTTCAGCGGTGTTCCTGTTCGGTTATGGTCTCTGCCGCTTTGTGGCGGAATTCGCCCGCGAACCAGACAACTTCCTGGGCTTTTTGGCATTGGGCTTTAGCATGGGCCAGTGGTTGAGCCTCCCGATGATAGTGATTGGCGCGTGGTTGTGGGTGCGGTTCAGTAAGCGCTGAAGCCCAGTTGACGATCTTACTGCGAAGTCGGATCGCAAGCAGGTCCTAAGAACCTGTTCAAAGTCTCACGAGCTAGAGTGAGACAAGGCGAAAACCGCTGAGGAAGCGGAGTTTACGAATGGTAAATGAGTATCCGAGGCTGTTTTCAACGCTGTATTGTCGACGCGCAGCAGACTTTGAAAGGGTTCTTAGAGTCGTTAACAAAACCCAGCGAAGCGATTCTGGCTAGGAGCAAAAGCGTAGGCAGTACGTGGGTACGGCAAGCTTGCGCAACAACGCCAGAAGGGTTTTGTTAGCGACTCTTAGTGCACCGCGTATATCTGGCCTGTCTGTAATCCTTCCACACTCTTGCTGAACGCTAGCGCCACGCGGCTGGCGGGTACAGGATCAAAGCCCCGGAAGTAGGGTGCATAGGCCTCCATCGATTCCTGTAGAACCGTCGGGCTGATCGCGTTGATACGTAGACCACGTGGTAGTTCGATCGCGGTACTACGTACGAACCCTTCAAGGGCGCTATTGATGGTGGATGCACAAATACCGTAGCGAATAGGGTCGTGGCTGAGCACACCGCTGACGAGTGTGAAAGAGCCCCCGTCGTTCAGCCATTTCATTCCTGCTAACACCAGGTTCACCTGCCCCATCAGCTTGTCCTGCAATCCGGTCATCATGTGCGCTGGGGTCAATTCCTGGATGGAAACGAACGGGGCGCCACCTGCGGCAGAAACTATGGCATCTACTTTACCCAATGTGCCAAACAGCTTTTCCAGGTCGTTGATGTCCGTCATATCTGCTTGATGATCGATAAGCTTGTTCTCCAGGTCTTCAGCACTGCGGCCGATTCTGATGACTTCATGGCGGGGACTCAGTGCTTGCAATACCGCTTTGCCTATCGTGCCGGTTGCACCGAATAAGACGATTTTCATGACCTGATTCCTTTTGTTATGCATGCGTTGACAATTGGTAGTCTATCGATAGGAAAATGGCAGATAAATCTGTTGGTACTGATAATTAAGTTGCCTATATGGAAACAATACCTCCGCAATTCCCGTGGTTGATGACTTTTCTGGCTGTGGTTGAGCATGGCAGCTTCAGTGCAGCGGCGGAGCACCTTGGTCATTCCAAAGCCTATGTCAGTAAGCAGGTGACCCAGTTGGAGCGGGCGCTTGGAGTGCTGTTGTTACATCGGACGACCCGGCGCATTTCTTTGACCGAGCCTGGGCAACATTATTTGCGTTATTGCCAGCAGTTGCGGGACACGATGGATGAGGCTAGCCGTGCCATCGGCAACCTACGTATCGAGGTAAGCGGCTTGGTGAGGCTTAGTACCCCAACCAGTTTGGGTGTGGCGTATGTTGGTGACTTGTTATTGGCATTTCGTACCCGTTACCCGCAGGTACAGGTTGAACTGGATCTGAGTCAGCAAACGCGTGACTTGGTGGGAGAACGGTTTGATTTGGCAATCCGTAGCGGACAGGTACAGGACGACCGTTTGATAGCACGGCCTTTGGGCATTATCGAGGAATGGATAGTGGCAGCCCCTGCGTTACTGACGAAGTTGGGATGCCCGCAAATGCCGAGTGCGCTGTTGGGTCAGCCTTGCATCATCAACAATTACTTCAGTGATGGCGCCCGTTGGCTATTCATGCGGGCTGGGCAGCATGAATACGTGGAGATGTCATGCGACTTCTGCGTTAACAGTTACCCGGCGCAGCGGCATTTGGCGTTGGCTGGGGCAGGTTACGTCAAGGTACCCAGCTATCTGGTAGCCCAGGATGTTCAACAAGGGCAACTATGCCGGGTACTTGAAGACTATGCATTGCCGCATATGCCGCTGTACTTGGTTTATCCGCCTTTACATCCACAACCGGCGAAGGTGCGTGGGTTGATTGATTTCATCGTCGACTGGTTCAGCAAGCATCTGGTGGTCAATGCCTGACGTTCAGTTGCTCTGCTCAACACCAGGCCTGTTGACGTTTTGGCTCCGGCGTATTGAAGACAAGCGGCAAACCCGTAGAACTGAGGTCCCATACTTATTCATCCTACGGGTTCGCTATGCCCCGACTTACGGTGCCGGCAGCGTTTGCACAGAAATTCAGCTGGCAACCGGGCTGTATTTGAAGCGGGTGGTGTCTACGGTTGTCAGGACAGATTGGTTTTCAGAACTGTTCAAAGTCTCGCTCTAGCTCACGAGACTTTGAACAGGTTCTCAGATCATTTGGTCTATGGTTTGTCCGTCCGGAATGGGTCTGCAACCGTTTGGGTACGCCTCTTTCTTATAACGAACGAGAGCTTGCTGTGATACAGGCCCTCTTGCTTCCCCTTTAAAACGCCGCTCTGCTTTAACGAGGACTACAAAGGCATAGTCGGGAAGACAATAAGGAATATTGCTCTGGCTGCCTGTAACGTGGTGAAGTTCACCGATACTAAGTATTCGCATTTTCACTTCTCTAGGTTGATGTGCATCACGCAATGCACGCACTTTACATGTGGGCATCGTTTGGGAAACATCGTGGAGAAGAGTTCTACGTGTTAGAGACAGATGCTGTATAAGAAATGGACAAGTACAAGGCGACTGCCAATTTGACCCAGGCGGATTCAGTCCACAATAACCCCGGGAAGATCAAAATTATGATCCCCGTGCCTATGCATTTTCTGTTTCTTGGCAGGATACGTTCGATTCGGTCCGGCACGGTTGTTCTGATTGAACAGGTTGTACAGGGTTACCACGGGTGATGACGGCGAGAACAGCAGCGCTGAGCATACAGAGTGCCAGTATTGCGCCTAGCCAGAGGGGTGATAGTGGGGGGCTGCCTATCCATTGGCCGGTAAACAGCACGCCAATTGCCACCATACCCAGCCGGGCATATTCCAGCCAGATAAAGGACCACCACCCTTCAAGCATGCCGCCAAACGTCCAGAGAGAACCGACGACAAAAACGGCATACAGCAGGATATCGCTACTGCTTAGGCTGGGTTGGATAGCCAGGAAGTGAACCCCCATGAGAAACAGCACAGAGAATTGCACCAGTCCATAGGTAGGCAGCCATTTTGGTAGTGCCGGGCCGTACTTGCGGAATTGGGCGATGTCGTAGGCTTTTTTCGGTGCTTTGGCTATGGCCGAGGTGGGGCGCCAGCCTGGGTGCATCAGCCAGACTTTGAATTTGTCAGCCCAGTTGTCGGCCAGCCGGCAGTCTCGCCACAGATCGGCATATACGTGCAGGTTGGCACGCAGCGGGCTCCAGCTCTTCAGCTGGCCTCGAATACCGTAGATGATCTTTTCCTGCGGGCGCTCGTTCACAAAGCTGCCGAATAGATGGTCCCACAGCATCAACATGCCGCCATAGTTGCGATCGAGACAGTAATCGTTCTGTCCATGGTGGACACGGTGATTGGCTGGCGAGGCGAACCAGCGATCGAACCAACCAAGGCTGCCGATATGCTGTGTGTGTATCCAGTATTGATAAAGCAGATTGGTCAGCCCGACGATCACGAATACCAGAGGCGGAACCCCGACGATGGCCAGGGGTAGATAGAACAACCAGCTAAGCAGAAAGCCGGTGCTAGTCTGGCGCAGGGCAGTGGTCAGGTTGTATTCCTCGCTGCTGTGATGCACCACGTGCGCGGCCCAGAGGATGTTTACTTCATGCCCCATGCGGTGCAGCCAGTAATAGCAAAAGTCGTAAAGCAGCAATGCGAATGCCCATACCCACAACGCATCGCCAGGTAGATCGAACAGCGCCAGATGCTGGTAGGCAAGGGTGTAGATGCCGACACTCACCACCTTGGTAAAGATTTCGACGACCTGGCTCATTACGCCAAGGCCGATGCTCGAAACGGTATCGGTTTGTGTATAGGTATTGACCCGCCGCCGCCAGCCAACCCATAACTCGATCAGGATGAGGATGATAAACACCGGTGCGGCGTAGACGATGGGATTGAGCATAGCATTGGCAGCGATAGAGCAATGGCTCCATCCTACTCGGCTAATGGCTTTATGGCTTGCTGCAGCGCGCCAAGTGTTTGTTATGTTACGTCAGGATTCAATAGCGATTTCGGACCTGAATTGATTTACATCTGGCGCAGACGATATTCCTGTGGCGAGCAACCTTGCCAGTCGCGAAATGCGTGGCTAAACGAACTCTGCTCGGCAAAGCCGAGCAACAGGGCAATATCAACAAGACTCAGATTTGCTTGGCTCAGATACCGCTCGGCCAGCTCCTGGCGCAGACCGCTTACCAGCGCTGTAAAGCTACAGCCTTCTTTGGATAGCCGGCGTTGCAGCGTACGCGGCGACAGATGGAGCCGTAGTGCAACACATTCCAGCTGTGCTTTGCCTTGTGGCAGCAGCTCGTTCAGCAGCATGCGCACACGTTGCTGCAAAGGCAACCCGGCAAATGCCCGATCAAGTTGAGCTTCTGCCTCTTTGAGCATCGCCCTGTGTAGGTGTGGGTCGGCATCACGTACGGGCAAGCCAAGTAAGGCAGAGGAGAAAACAACGCTGTTGGCTGGCATCCCAAAAACAACTGGGCAGCCAAATAGCGCAGTATAGGGCGAGATGTCGGCGGGTTTCTCGTGCCGGAATTCCACCCGCAATGGCGATGCATCGCTACCGCATATCCAACGCCCAAAGCTGACCCAGCCTGCCAGTACCGCATCATCCAGCCCCACGCAGCTAGAAACGTGGTTGGGCAAAGCAGGTTCACCTAGCCGGGTTTCCTGCGTACTTTCCTCAATTACTGTTTCGTCGGTTTCGGTATCGAATACGAGCCGCCCGAAACGTGGAATCAAGTAGATCGCATCACGCAAGGTGGCGCATGTCATGGTCACGTAGCCCAGGCCGCTATAGCTGGCGGGGCGGACAGATTGGCCAAACACCAAGCCAATATGTGGTTTACCGGTGAGAGCCACTGCGGTATCAAAGAGCCGCATCAATGTTGGTATCGGGACTCTGGCCAGAGGGTCGACCAGATCAGATTCAGTTAGGCACCCTGTGGCGTGCAATAGCCCGGATCGATCTGCCCCTAGTCGACTGGCTACTTCGAGCAGGGTGAGTACATAGGCGACACTGGTGGTACCACTGGATTGGGGCATACGACGACGAGGCATGGAGACGATAGAACAAATTATATCGAGCCCGGTATGACTCTGATGCTTTGGAACCTGTTTACTACCTTACCAAATAGCCGTGATCCGGGTTCGCAAAGGCCACTGTGAGCTGATGAGGCACGAACTGTTACGGTGCTTTGCTCAAGGTTGTTTGCGGGCTCATGTGCCGAAGTGCATACCAGTTTCTGCGCTTCATCCTGCTGTTGGTTGTGTTTTTGAAAGGTGTTTATGCAAGTTGAAGTCTTTGTGGTGAATGCCTTCACCTCCGCCGGACAAGGCGGGAATCCTGCGGGCGTTGTGCTTAGTGCTGAGCAATACAGCGATGCCGACATGCAATTGATTGCCACAGAAATGGCTTTGCCGGAAACGGCATTTGTTCTGCCATCTACCGATTGCGACTTAGCGGTTCGTTTTTTTGCGCCCACCGCCGAAGTGGATTTCTGTGGTCATGCGACGGTTGCGACATTTTCCTTACTTAAGCAAAAGGGCCTGCTCGGTAAGCCAGCTGTGGTTCAACAGACGAAGGCTGGCAATCTGGCGGTCAAGATCGCGGACACAGGCGAAGTTGAGATGACTCAGTTATTGCCTACGTTTGACACTGTCTTGCCTGCCAGTGAGGTTGCAGGTCTTCTTGGCATCGCCGAGTCAGATATCGGGCAGACCGCCCTTCCAGTACAAATATTATCAACGGGCCTACGCGACATCTTTGTGCCTGTCGTTAATGAGGACGTCTTAAACGCCATTAAACCCGATAACAGTTCGCTGGCCAGTTTTAACCGTATGACCAATACAGTGGGGGTGCATGCGTTTACCTTGAATACGTGTGATGAGCTGATTACGGCTAGTTGTCGTAATTTCGCGCCCTTGTATGGGATCAAGGAAGAGTCCGCAACCGGTAGTGCCTCTGGCGCGTTGGCTTGTTATCTCAGTCGATATGCAGACCGTTTTGATGGGGTTTACCTGTTTGAACAAGGAAAGGCGATGGGGCAGGCATCGCGCTTGGTAGCGCGGGTAACAAAAGAAAAAGATGCGATCAGTCAGGTGGTTGTGAGTGGCTACGGGACATTGGTCAAGTCAGTTCATGTTTCGATTTAGAACCTGTATTTGTTGCGTGTTGGTAAATGAAAAAAGCAGCCCATAAGGGCTGCCTTTTTGTTCTGGAGCGTTACGGCTGCTTTAGCGCTTTACTGTGAACTGGCGTGGGTTAAGTCCATCACTCAGCGTGATTTCCCACTTGCCACCAACAGGCAGTTTGCTGATATCAATTTCAGCATGGCTGCCTTTTTGCTGAAGCGCTAGTACAGTTCTTTCGCTACCTACGTGGACGAGCGTCATAAACTGGAACTGGTTTCCATTCCAATAGATGTTCAACTTTCCGGCATTTTCTTTCCATGTGAGTTTCAGTCCAGTGTTTGTGCCAACCATATTGGCAGCAACACGTGGTTTGGCAGTGGTCAGTACTTTACCAGCCTTCAAGACTTCGATATTGACAACATCGGCGGTGGGTTTCGCTAGTTTCAAATAGAAGTGGGCTAATGGGGAGCTTGCATCGGCAACCTCAGTTGGGCTGAAGTTTGTTTTCAGTTGGCTACCATCGCTGAGATGTAATACGAGCTGGTACTCACCCTGATAGCGTTCAGGCATACCAGTACTGCCGCTGACGGGGCGTAGTGTTGCTCCATTTTCGTCAATTCGTCCGCTAACTTCCAATAGCTCTATCGGGCTTGAATAGCCGTTCATAGGTGCAGTGCCGTTGGATGGGTAAAGCCAGCTTTCCAATCGTTCCTGAATCTTGAAATAGGAATAGTCAGCGAACCACTTCCCGTTGCAGTAGCTCATGACATCCTTTTTGTCTTGGGGTGAGATGATGACGCCAGCTACGTTGTCATAAATCAAGGTTGTTCCTAAACCACCTTCGGGATAGGGAAACAATGGGTCTGGACCGGCTGCGCCACCACATTTCACATGATTACGACCAAAATTATGCCCAAGCTCATGAACCATCGTGGACAAGTCAGCATCATGGCGTGCGTCCAGCCCGATTGCCGAACGGCTACCACCATGACCTCCACTATCAGGCACGTAACCCAAGCCTGCTGTCCCACCATTGAAGTTGGGATCAGGAACCAAACCATAATAGTGTTTTTGATTAGCTTCTTTGTTACGTAGCTCATTAAGTTCTTCTAACGCGTCACCCCACTTTTTGGAGCTTATTACCTCTTTACCATCCTTGATTATTTTGTCATTTCTAACGTAGTCAACTTTCGTTAGAAAGTAAGGAGCTCGCTGTTCCACAAAAATATTGGTTTCTGCAATGGGCAACTGCTGGCCAAGCAACTTACGTACTGCGGCCAAATCATGCATTTGTGCAGTTAGGTTGCCTTCTCTAATCGTAAAGGGCACCAACAATAAGCGGAGGTTGGTTGGTTTACCCACTACCGGACGGGTAGTCAGGCTGGCCCCGCTGGTTGTCTGCTTTGTCGGGTCAACCTCAATTTGCAGGTTCAGATTTTCACGTATCCAGCTGGCTGGTAGTTTGACATTGAACGTTTGATCCAAAGCGCTGGCTTGTGGTACCGCAGAGAGCTTGGTTGGACCTGTCAGCTGTACGGTACCTAATACTGTACTACCTGCACTGGCCACAACTTGTACCGCGGGGCTCGCAATACCGTCTTTACCGGCAACATAGACGCGCAGCAGGGCGGCTTTACCTGGGACGAGACGCTGGTATTGGTCTCCTGGCGCCTGCAAATAAGTTTGTGCAACTTCCACGCGGCTGATCGCTACGGTGGGCTTACCTGGCGTGGGCGTTGTGGTATCAGTTAGCACACCTACTATAACGTCAGGCTGGTTTTTGCCCAGTAGGATAACTTCACCGCCCCCGGCTGGCATGTTGAAGGTGATCGAGTCATTGGTCTGTGTCAGCAACGTAACGGGTATCTTGTTGATGGTTACACCAGTTACTTCCTTCAAGTTACTACCCGTAACGGTAATCGTCTGCCCTGCGGATGCAGAGCGTGGTTGAAGGTCTTTGCCAATAACTTTTGGGATGACCGTGAAGTCTGTGTTTGACGTGAATTTCGAGCCATTGGCGTGGGTCAGCGTAATTCGGCCGGAAGCTGCATCGGCGGGGACAGTGACGCGCAACATCGTGCTATTGACCACTACGGGCTTGATTGGTGACGACGCGCCAATAGGGCTGAATGTCACTTCGGTTATCTCATCGAGATTAGTACCCGAAATTTCAACGTTGCTACCGGCTAAACCTGTTTTAGGGTTGAAGTCACCCATGGCTGTTGTTGTAGTCGTATCGACGTTTAATGGGATCGATACTGTGATTACGCCATTGGTGCCGTAGTTTAAGGTGACGGTGCCTGAGCGGTCTTTATCAGAGATGCGGAAAACGATTTGGGTATCGTTGCTCTCTCCAGACAGCATGTCCACAGCTTGCCCATTGAGCTGTACGCCGGTAATGTCTTTGAGTTTGGTGCCATAGATGGTGACTTTGTCACCACTCTTGACCTTTGTTGGACCAATACTGGTGAAATTTGGGATGCCCAAAATGGTCACGGGCTGTGCCGATTGAGCGATTGCGCCATTGGTTTGCAGCTGGATTGGACCCGTCTGCGCATTGCCAGGCACTTCAATCGTAAGTTGAGTGTCGGAAACACTGGAAAACTTTACTTCAACGCTACCAATCAAGGCTCGGTTGATAGCTTGTAAGCCACTTCCTTCGACGGTGATACGATCGCCCACTTTGGCTTGTTGTGGGTTGAACCGGATGATGGCCAAGCCAGATGCTGGTGGTGTCGGGTTGGTCGTTGTGGGCGGCGTCGTTGTTGACGTCGAACTACTTGTTCCTCCACCGCCTCCACCACCACAGGCGGTTAAGCCCATTAGTAAACATATGATCAGAGAGATGCGAGACCTATTTAGGGAATTCATCGTAAATCCAAAGGGTTATCCAGCTGTCTATGCCATTTGGCAAAATGACGGCGAGCATAACAATACCCTTGTCATTTTGCAATGCGATTGTCATTTGCATAAAGGGTTTAATCTAGAGCGGACTGGATTAATCCTTTTATATACATAAACTTATTAGAATTACTTGAGAAGGTTAATAATATGTCAGCAAAAAATGGTCTGGATTTACAGGTGAAATTAGGTGAGGCTGAATTTTGGCTATCTGTGACGTTATACGTCACATTGTGAACGGCTGGCCTTGGTTGTGGAGCTGCCTTTCAGCCGTAAATGGGCCAAAAAATTGGCCCCTAGGCTTATACAGAAAGTAGAAGGTTTGGTGTTTTGTCTGCTTAGGCAGCGGAGGAATTGATAGCTTCTAGCAACACCCGCGAAGCGGCGCTGACTAGCGTTAGATGCAGGCAGTATGTGAATACGGCGAGTTTGTACAGCAATACCTGCTGGGTTGAGTTCGCAGCGCTTGCTCAAAGCTTCGCGAGCTAGGGCAAGACAAGGCGAAAACAGCTGAGGAAGCGGAGTTTACAAGCGGTAAATGGGTATTCCGAAGGTGTTCTCAACGCTGTATTGCCGACGCACAGTGGACTTTGAATAGGTTCTGAATCAACCGGATACCTGCAGCTGTTGGAGTAACGGCCAAATATTATCCAGCAGGTAGGGTTGAGCTGCTGGGATAGGGTGTAGCTGATCGGCCTGGAATAGGGCTGGTTTGTCGGCGATGCCTTCAAGCAGAAAGGGTGGCGGGGGGAGTTTGTACTGGCGCGCTAATTCGGCATACATCGCAGCGAACTTTGCCGTGTAAGGACCACCAAAGTTGGGCGGCAGTTGTACGCCAATTAATGCGACTCGAGCACCGGCTGCTTGGCTCTGTTCGATCATGGCTGCCAGGTTTTTGCGGGCAGCGTCGACGGGCAGGCCACGCAGGCCGTCGTTTGCACCGAGTTCCAGCAGTACGATGGTAGGCTTATGTTGCTTAAGCGTTGGGCCGAGCCGGGTTAGTCCGCCAGCTGTCGTCTCTCCCGATTGGCTGGCATTCACTACCCGCCATTCGCTGCCTAGTTTGTTTTGGAGCAGGGCGGGCCAAGCTTGTCGTTGCATCATGCCGTAGCCTGCCGACAAGCTGTCGCCGAAAACTAATAAGGTTTTGCTTTCTGCTGCGAATGCGGCTGAGCCAAACAGTCCTACTAATACACTCAAGAATAAAACGATGCGCGCCACGCCTGATTTCCTTATAAGAGGTTCCGATACCGATCTCTCACCGATTCTGCTGGCACAAGACCTTGGCAAGCAAGTTGGTTTTGGTCATGAAACGTTGACGATTCTTGAGCAGGTGAGCTTCAGTCTAGCCGCAGGCAGCAGTCTAGCGATAGTTGGGGCTTCTGGTTCAGGAAAGTCCACTCTGTTGGGTTTGCTTGCGGGGTTGGATACACCGTCACAAGGCGAGGTGAGTCTGGTCGGGCAGTCTTTGAACGCATTGGATGAAGATGGCCGCGCCAAGTTACGGGCGGAGCATGTTGGCTTTGTATTCCAGAGTTTTCAATTGCTGCCGTCGTTGTCAGCGCTTGATAACGTAGCTCTACCGCTCGAATTGAATGGCCGTAAGGATGCGCAGCGTGAGGCAGCTGCGCTGCTTGAACGAGTCGGTCTTGGCCAGCGTATGCAGCATCGGCCGAAAGAACTGTCGGGTGGGGAGCAGCAGCGGGTGGCGTTAGCGCGTGCCTTTGTCACTCGTCCCAAGCTGCTGTTTGCGGATGAACCCACCGGCA
Source organism: Chitinimonas violaceus (assembly GCF_052601015.1). NCBI lineage: Bacteria > Pseudomonadati > Pseudomonadota > Betaproteobacteria > Neisseriales > Chitinibacteraceae > Chitinimonas > Chitinimonas violaceus. The sequence goes on from NZ_JBQXDJ010000003.1 coordinate 27,147, forward strand.
ACCTCGATACGCAGACAGGTGAACGGATTATCGATCTTCTATTCAGCCTGAATGCGGAAGTGGGCACCACCTTGGTGCTGGTTACCCATGACGAAAGATTGGCTGCGCGCTGTGGTTCCCGACTACGGCTTGCTGCAGGCAGAGTGATTGAGCGGGAGCTGCTGGTATGAATGGCTGGGGATTGGCTTGGCGCTGGTTCAAACGTGACTTGGCAGCAGGTGAATTGACGGTAATGGGTGTGGCGCTGGTGGTGGCTATTGCAGCCATGAGCAGCGTGGGGTTTTTCACCGATAGGGTACGTCAGGCACTGCAAACCGAGGCAAATCAGTTACTGGCTGCTGATCTGGTGTTGAACGGCGACCAGCCCATTGCTGATGAATTGCGGCAGGAAGCGGACAAACGAGGACTAAAGCGGGCTGCAACCGCAACCTTCCCAAGCATGGCGCAAACCGTGAGTGGGGCGCAGTTGATTACCGCCAAGGCTGTGTCCAGCACTTACCCTTTACGGGGGGAGCTGAGGGTTTGGCATGGCGAGCAGGAAGTGGTGATGGTGGGGCCACCCACGCCAGGTACGGCGTGGGCGGATCGAAGACTTTTCGATGCATTGGGTTTAAAGCAGGGCGACCAGCTGATGCTGGGTAACAAAGCGCTGAGGCTGACAGAGGTACTGGCGCGAGAACCTGATGGTGCGATGGATCTCTACAACTTTATCCCTCGATTGATGTTCAACGATGCAGATCTGCCCGACACTGGGTTGATTCAACGTGGTAGTCGCGTGCGGTATCGGCTTTTGCTGGCCGGCCAATCTGAAGCAGTATCGTTGATGCGTGAATGGCTGGTGCCGCAAATAAAGCGCGGCCAAAGGCTGGAGAACGTGCGCGAGGCTAGGCCGGAAATCAACACCTCATTGAATCGGGCCGAACGCTTTCTACGCTTGTCTGCCCTGGTCAGCGTCTTCATGGCTGCTGCGGCGATTGCGTTGGCAGCGCGGCGATATGTCGAACGCCATCTGGATGCCGTGGCGCTGTTGCGAACCCTGGGGCGTAGCCAGCATGACATTATCGGTTTATTCATGCGCCAGTATGCTTTGCTCGCGCTAGGCTCGGTAATGATAGGAGTTGTAATTGGCTGGTTGGTCCAGTTTGCGCTGGCTGCCACTTTGGCGGGATTGTTTGGCGCCAAGCTGCCAGCAGCTGGCCCGCTTCCGGCACTTGCTGGTGGAGGGGTGGGGCTGACATTACTGATTGGTTTCTGCCTGCCGCCGCTTCTGCGCTTGCGTGGGGTATCACCTTTAAGAGTATTGCGACGTGATGCAACGGCCCCGGGAAATGCTCCCTTTGTGATGGGCCTGGGTATCGTTAGCTTGGCGGGTTTGATTGCCTGGCAAGCAGGGGATGCAACGCTGGCAGGGGTGGCCTTGGGTGGGTTTGCTGGTACGGTTGGTCTGGCCGCGTTGGCGGCGTGGGGATTGGTTAGGCTTTCGCCCAAGTTGCCTTTGCCTGCCAATGTTGGCTGGCGTTTTGGCTTGGCGAATGTGGCCCGACGGCGTGGTCTTAGTGTTGCGCAGATCGTTGCATTGTCGCTGGGGATGATGGCTCTGATGTTGTTGACCGTAGTCAGGAATGATCTGCTGGCTGCTTGGGATAGGTCGATTCCACCCGATGCGCCGAATCGCTTCGCCATCAATATTCAGCCCGATCAGCGCGAGGCGGTTGCTGCCAGCTTCCAAGCGGCGGGATTGCCGCTACCCAAGTTCGAACCCATGGTACGCGCCAGGTTGAATGCGATCTCCGGCAATCCAGTCCGTCCCGAAACCTATACCGATGAACAGGCGCGCCGTCAGGTTGAACGCGAATTCAACTTATCCTGGGGGGAAGATATACGGCCCGATAACCGGATTGTGGCGGGTAAGCCGATGGATGACAGCCAGCCAGGCTGGTCGCTGGAGGAGGGGATGGCGAAGCGATTGGGCGTCAAACTGGGTGATACGCTGGCGTTTGATATTTCCGGCACGTTGTTTACCGCACCCATCGTGAATATACGGAAAGTCGATTGGGATTCGTTCAGGGTGAACTTCTTCATTGTGGGCAGCCGGGTGCTTCTGGAAAGCCAACCGGCAAGTTTTGTTAGCAGTTTTCATCTGCCTGCTGCCAAATCCGGGTTCGGTACTGCCTTGACGCGCCAATTCACTAATCTTACGGTTATTGATATATCGGCGATTTTGGCGGAAGTACGCAGTGTGCTGGATAAGGTGTTGGCCGCCATCCAAGTCGTATTCGTTTTCAGCCTGCTGGCCGGAGGCGCCGTGTTGTATGCCGCTACCTTGGCCACCCATGATGAGCGCAAGCTTGAAGCCGCCATATTGCGTACCTTGGGTGCAAGCAGGCAAATGGTGAAGCAGGCTGCGAGTGCGGAGTTGTTGCTGGTAGGCGGTCTGGCCGGATTATTGGCAGCGATTGCAGCCTTGGCGATTGGAGTTGCCGCATCAATACAGCTGTTCGACATGACGGCGTCGGTCAGCTGGTGGCTATTGCCGACGGGGGTTGTGCTGGGAGCGATTGCCGCACGTTTTGCAGCGTCGCCTTTGCTAAATCGTCTGTTGAGTACGCCACCGCTACGTGCGTTGCGCTGAGGGGAAACTTGGTACGCAATGGCTTGCCCGCCCGTAGCTGGAACTTTTCCACTTTGTCCTGGGTCTAGGCTTTGAACAAGCTCGTAGGAATTCGATTCCGATCTTTGGCGCGAAATGGAAAGGGGAGGCTGGCTCCCCTATTCTGGTCAATCTAACAGTGCGAGAAGGTGATTGGTCTTGGTGTGATGCTTTTTGCCCGTGTGGCGTGAGTGACGGTGTAGGTCAAAGTGGACTTCCAGTAATCCTTTGGCGTCAACGAAGTTACCGAGGCGATGAAAACCGTACTTATGCATGACTTGCTGCGAAGCGAGATTTTCAGGGTAGATGGTAGCGACAATGCGTTGAAGTGAGGTTTGGGTCCAAGCCCACTCCACCATGGCATTCAGGATTTCGCTGGCGTAGCCTTTCCCCCAGCTTGAGGGGGAAAAGACAAACAACACTTCGGCCTCATCATGGGCTTGTGCGTGTGGGCTGTGGATAAGGCCCGCCCAGCCGATGATGGTGTTGCTGTTATTTTCCACTACGGCATGGATGCCAAAGCCCCAGCGATCGATATCGACATTCACCGTGTTGATCCGGTGAGCAGTTTCTTCGCGGTTCAAAGTACGGCCGTCGTCTACCCAGCGTACGACGAGGTGGTTGCTGGTCAGCGCGTGAAAGGTGTCCAGGTCCCCATCATTCCAGCGTTGCAGGCTTAGGCGTTGGGTTCTTACGTATTGCAGCATTGAAGCTCCTTCTTGATTGGTGCAAACCATTTGTGCGGTTGCTATTTGGGTTTTTGCTGTCAGTACTGATGCAAGTGGCGCTTTCTAGCGCTCGTTATTGAATGGGTTGAATCGTCATATCGCCTGTGCGTTGGCAATACCTCTCCCTTCATGTCGCCAGAATGGCGAGCACTAGTGCTCCTCGCAGCTTGGCTAGCGTGGGAAGAGCATTGAAGTAGGGAGTCGATGCAGTGGTGTGTAGTACAGCCCCTGATTGTGGGGGCGTGGATCTATAAGTTGCTTCCTAGCTGTCTTCTTGATTCTTCTGAAAACCTGTTCACTATCTAAGTTACGAGCTGCCGTCAGTAGAGTGACGCGCAGCGCCTGTCGTCTAGCTGCGTAACCGCAGCAAGCCCTGAAATATTGTTAATTAACAAAGACTAATATTACGTACAGATTCTTAAGCAGCTTTTTACGCTGTGACGAATTGGCTTGGCAAGCCCCTGAGCGCTTTATATTGTGCGGTGTTGTGCAGTAAGGGGGACTTTATTGGCGGGGATATTCTGAGAGCTGGTTCAAGGTCCGCTACGTGTTGGTAATGCGGCGTTGATAACACCCTTGGAATACCCATGTGTTGACTTGTGATATCCACTTCCTCGGCTGTTCGTGCCTTGTCTTGCCCTGGCTTATGGAACCTTGAAAAGGTTCGGCGATGGAAGTCTTGGGGGTGAGTCTTTAGGTAATTTGATAGGTTGCAAGAGAATGAACAAGAGAAAAAGGCCAGCAATCGCTGGCCTTTCTTAGAGGGTTAACTGCCTAAATGTTTGGCGAAGAAGCGTTCCATAGCTTCATATGCCTCAAAGCGATTCTCTTGATTGGCAAAACCATGCCCTTCATTCTGTTTGACGATGTATTCCACTTCCACGCCCCGTTTTTTCAATGCGTCGACTATCTGGTCTGATTCCGCAATATTGACGCGCGGGTCTTTTGCGCCTTGCAGGACCAATAGTGGGGCGTTGATCTTGTCCACATGGAACACTGGTGAGGCTGACTGCATGAGTTCTTTGTCTTTTTCCGGGTTACCCACCATCTCGTACATCATTTCCAGGTAGGGCTTCCAATATGGGGGAATCGTCTTCATGAAAGTGAACAGATTGCTGACCCCTACATAATCCACGCCACAGGCATACAGGTCGGGCGAGAAAGTAAGCCCGGCCAGCGTGGCATAGCCACCATAGCTGCCACCATAGATACAAACACGCTTTGGATCAGCCACGCCATCCTTCACGAGTTGCTGTACGCCATCACTGACATCATCCTGCATGGTTTTACCCCATTGCTTGAACGACGCTTGCCAGAAGTTCTTCCCATACCCAGTGGAACCGCGGAAATTCATCTGTAGGACTGCATACCCGCGGTTGGCCAGAAACTGCACTTCCGGGTTGAATCCCCAGCTGTCTCGCGCCCATGGTCCACCATGCGGATGCACAATCACAGGTAGGTTCTTGGCTTCCTTTACAAGCGGGAGCGTGAGGTAACCATTGATCATCAAGCCATCGCGGCTTTGATAGCGGATGGGTTTCATCTGCGCCATCTGTTGTTCATTCAGCCAGGGGGTGACGTCCGCCAGTTTGCTGAGTTTGTCGGTCTTGGGGTCGTAGTAGTAACGGGTGCCGCGGGTACGGTCATTCCAGGCTGAGACTATCCAGGCATCCTCATTGCGATTACCTTGCAGATTGATTTCGTAACCCGGTAGCTTGGTTGCCAAGCGGCTGATCAGTTTCTCCATACTGGAATCGAAGAAGTGGCGCTCGGCTTTCCAGGTCTCAAAAGTCGCGACTGTCAGCACTTTGCGTTTTTTAGAGTAAAGCAAGCCGGCCACATCCACGTCATCACGCTGGTATACCACTTTGAGTTCTTTGCCGGTAGCCGGGTCCAGTTCGACAATCACCTGCTTGTCGCGTCCCAGATTGGAGGTGGCATACAGACGTTGATTGTCGAAGGTGAAGAACAGTGGCTGTACTGAGTCCTTGAAGTTTGTGGTCAGGACATTTTGGAACGAGGACTTTTCGTCAGCGCGGTACAGTAGGCTGGTCGTCACCCCATTCGTGCTTTGCGCCATACGGATGCGGCCGGCATGGTCGGTAATCCAACCAGTAATATCACCAGGGTTCTCCACTACCATGGTCAATGCGCCGGTCTTCACATTGAGGCGATAGGCATCGAATATTTCGGGGTTGCGTTTGTTTAGCCCTACCAGTACGTCCGTTGGGTGCTCCTCAAGGTCATCAATCAACTCGACGCGTACCTTATCGAATGGGGTCAGATCACGCATTGTTTTACCGGCCCGGTCTACTGCGTACAGATGGTAGTTTTCGTCTCCACCGTTGTCCTTCAAGAACAAGAGATGGTCATCTCCTTTCCAGAAGTATTGGCGGATGTCCCTATCCTTTACTGCTGTAATTGGTTTGGCTTTGCCACCGACTGGCATGACATGGATGTTAAGGCGATTGTCGATAGACTGGGTGAAGGAGATGTACTTGCCCTTGGGGGAAAGTTGGAAATTGGTTTTATCGGGGTTTTTGAAGAAATCGCGTAAGGGGATGGTTGGCGCTGGGGTGGTATCAGCCAGTACTGCGCCAGGCAAGAGCAACAACAACAGGCTGGCATAGCTGGCAGCAAGCAGGTGTTTCATTGACTATTCCTTTATTTGATCACCGCACTGGTGTGTTCGCTACTATAAACATTCCTTCTGGGATGTTTTCTTCCTGAGTAACAAATTAGACCTTACTGTGGCAATGCAGCATCGTGTAAAGCTGCAATAACCTGGGCTTACCGCCGAGTTAGTGGCGCCGATGATAGCCAGCAAAATCTCGCGAGCTACAGCAAGACGAGGCAAAACCGACCGAGGAGGCGGAGTTTACGAGTGGTAAATGAGTATTCCGAGGGCATTTTCCACAGCGTATTGCTTACAATGCAGCCCCTTTCTTAATGTTTGTTTGCGCTGCCATGGCTACCAATAACCCTGTTCTGGATTTCGCGTTGAGTTGCCCCAAGGCTGAGCTGCATATGCATATTGAGGGCTCGTTGGAGCCTGAGTTGGCTTTTGCTTTGGCTCAGCGTAATGGCATTGCTTTTCCATATGTCGATTCCGAGGCACTGCGCGCAGCATACAACTTTGCCGATCTGCAATCCTTTCTCGATCTTTATTACGCCTGTGCTGATGTATTGCGTACCGAGGCGGATTTCCGCGATCTGATGTTGGCTTATCTAGAACGCGCTCAAGCCGACGGTATTGTCCATACCGAGATATTTTTCGACCCACAAACTCATACCGCGCGTGGCATCACGTTTGAAACTGTGCTGAAAGGCCTGGAAGCGGGTGCTGCCGAGGGTAATGCCCGTTTTGGCATCACTAGCCGGTTGATCGTCTGTTTCCTGCGCCATCTGAGTGAAGACGAAGGTTTTGCGATGCTGGCACAGGTGGAGCCCTTTATTGACCGCATACACGGTTTTGGTTTGGATTCGAGCGAGCGTGGCCATCCATCAGCCAAGTTTGAGCGGCTGTTTGCCCGTTGCCGTGCATTGGGAAAGCCTGTGGTGGCACATGCTGGAGAAGAAGGACCACCTGCTTATATCTACGAAGCGTTGGATCTGCTCAAGGTCAGCCGTATCGACCATGGCGTACGCGCGAGTGAAGACCCGGATTTGATGCAGCGATTAGCGCGGGAGCAGATTCCGCTGACGGTTTGCCCGCTCTCGAATATCCGATTGTGCGTGTTCGAGCAAATGGAGCTGCATACCTTGCCCAAGTTGCTGGAAGCGGGCTTGAAGGTAACGTTGAATAGTGACGACCCTGCGTATTTTGGCGGCTATCTGGGCGATAACATCCGTGCTGTACAGGCTGCCTTCGATTGGGATGCGAAGACTTGGTACAAGCTGGCGCGTAATAGCCTGGAAGCGAGCTTTGCATCAGCAGAGCAGAAAGCAGACTGGATTGCAGGCCTGGATGAGCAATTCAATAGCTTGGCGGTCTGACTGACGAGAAGAGACCAGACATCTGCGAAGGGTTTTCCCCGGTCGACGTTGTTGCCTCGAAAATAAAGGCAGGTTCTTGCGAACCTGCCCATTTTAAGGACACTACATTTCCTAATAGTTGTCTTTGCAATTATTAGGCTTATTTTGTTAACTAAATATTTCTTTGTGGAAGTACTAAGTGCAGGAAGAAGGAGTTATGTTGAGATAATATTTTTAATGTTCTAGATGATAATTTTTCCGAATTTTTTGTATCGTACCATCTCTTTCGAGTGATTTTATTCCTTCGTCCAATGCAGTCTTTAGTTCTATTGCCCTAGGGTGTTTCTTGCTTACCATGACATGAAATTTTTTCAAGGGAAGTATAGGGTCGGGTATGTACTGAATGCGATTCAAGTCAACAAGGCCGAGTTGTGTTTGCGCTAAAATAATCTCTTTTTGCTCAATAGCGAAGTCCACTCTGCCTAATATTAATTTTTTATTAGCGTCTTTCTGTCGTAGGCTCCCGTGTCTATTGTAATCTTTCCATCATATTGGTCATTGTTAAACCCTAACACACCACCAAATCGATAAGGTTTCATGCCCTCTATATCCTTGATGTTAGGAGGTTTGTTGAATTTATCAGTTTGGTAGAAAAATACTAGGTGGTTTACGTATAGGGGCTCGGTAAAATACGCAAACTTAGCACGTTCTTCGTTATAAGAGGCAATTGGAAGTATGTCCATGCCACCTTTTTCAATCTCTAACAAGCACCGTTTCCAGGGTAATAAAGTATTTGTAAATTTTATATTTTTCCGCCTAAGTATTTCTGTCACCATCTCCACTGCAATGCCTGTTGCCTGGTTGTTTTTGTCAAGCATCAAGAATGGCTCTTGTAATCCATCCATCCAGCAAATACGTAATTCTTCTGGAATTCCAGCCATTAAAGTAGAGGACAGTACTGAAGCTACTAACGCGGTCCCTAGCCGAGCATGCATTTTATTCGTTCCCAACGGGTTTAATATCCAGCTGGATATTTATTCTCTAACCAATTATTCATAATAATATGGATTTAATGATTAGACTTCACTTTTGTACTAGAAAACTGATTCAACAGGTCCTTTTTTTGATCACCGGTAGGTATGGCTAAAAGTGGATCCCAATCTACTTAGAACCTGCTTACGATCCTACTGCCCAGCTTCGATCGGGTGCTCAAAGGTTCCCGCAAGGGGCATCGAACTGCTAGGAATCTGTTCAGAGTCCGTTTCGCGTCAGTAATACGGCGTTAAAAACAGCCTTGGAATGCTCACTTACCATTCGTAAGCTCTGCTTCCTCGGCAGTTTTCTCCTTGTCTAGCCCGGCTCCAAGGTGCTTCGCACCAAGAAGTTCGTTGCCTCACATTCATCAAAAGTACTTCGGTTTCCGCATTACTTTGCAGCCTTGCTGATAGTCGCTCGCGATGGGGTCTGATGTCTTGTGTCTCCAAATCGTGTCACTTCCTCTGGTTCACATGCACCTTATCTTGTTAAATGCAAATAAAACTAGTTATCATTTAGAAATGTACTAAAGTGTGCTGGGCTTAGTACAGCGCTGATTGGTCTGCATCGGGTATGGCGGGGAAGCAACAGCGTTCGTAAATGTGCGTACTCGAGTCTCAACCAGGCCGATGTGTCGGTTGAAAGCGCCTATAACCAGCGGGTATGTCAGTGATACCCACATTCAACAATTTCTGATTTCAAAGCATTACTTCCATGCGCGTAAAACTTTTGGCGGTATTGGTGGTGGCGGCTTTCGGCGCTACGGGTTGCGGGGGAGACGGCGGTGAGGCCGGTACGACGGTCAGCACGGTGCCGGCCAGCTATAGCGATCGCCTATGTATCGATACCAACCAGAACCTTGCTTGCGACGATGGTGAGGCTAGCCTTGATAGCGCAACTGCAGAGCACAGCATACGTGAATCTTCGCTGACCCCCTCCGCTGCACAGCGTGTGGTGCTGGAGCGCGTGGGCAAGCATGATGGCAACCGCAGCGCGGTGTTGATGTCGGAACTGGGAAGCAGCCAGGTCAACGGCCTGTCGACTTTATTGGCATTTGTGGTGGCAAGCGGTCAAGCGACCGATGCACAAGCGGCACGTACGTTGCTGACAGAACGGTTGGGTAAGCTCGATGATGCACTGGCGGAAACGCTGACCAAGGCTTATCTGCGTTATCAGCAGCAATATGGCAGCAGTTCATTGGTGTTGGCGGTGATATCCCAGCGGATGTTGGACCAGCGGGCAGCTGTACCCGATGTGGCCGCAGAACACCTTAAACCGCTTTTCGCTCAGATGCAGGAAATGCCTTGGCTGGTAGGTAGCCAAGACGATACGGCTGAAACCATGGCAGCGGTGGCTGACGTAACGGTGCTGGGGAATGCCGGGCGCAACCGCTTGTTTGTGCTGCGGCCAAACAGTCGTGTCAGCGAGATCGAATTTGAGAACAACGCCTTGGCCGCGGCAGAGCGTTTGCCTGCTGTGGAGCCTGTCGCCGCGCCTTCTGTGCAACCGTTTGTTCGGGCAATAAGGGTAGATGTTGTTTCTGCGGCAAGTGGCGGCGGTACCAGGCCACCACGCCCTATGCCGCCAACACCTGTTCCGCCCACAATACCGCCAGGGACGGGCGGTGGCGATCCCGGTAGTGGCATCCCTCCTGTCGTGGATACCAAACCCAAGAACAAGTTGTCCCAGCTTACCCTGAGCGCAGACGGCAAGGCAGCCTTTGTGTTGTTCACCACTACGAGCGGCAAAGCCGTCAGTCAATCCGGCTGCGGAGACTTTCCTCAAAACACAGGCGTATTCCGCGTCGATCTCACTGATAAGGGCGAGGCCCGCGTGGTACAGCCGCTCTATAAGCTGCCGGCCTGTACGAACGAAGGCTTTACCCAGCTTGCGGCAGATAAAGCCGGACAGTACGTCGTAGCACTGAGCGAGCCAGAACAGGAGCTTTATCTGTTCGACGGTAGCGACATGCACTTGCAGCGGCGCATCAAGATCGACTGGGTGCCGCAGCGTATCGCCGTATCGCCCGGTGGGCGTTATATCGCACTGGCGCGCGAAGGGAACCTGGCGCTGTTTGAATTGGCAACCGGTACACGTGTTGCGGCAGCCAGCACCACTTGGTCTGTCCCTGGCGATATGCGTTTTGCCGGCGTGGGCAGATTGGTCGTGGCAAGTGCCAACACCGTACATGTCATCAACCTGAGCAACCCTGCCAAGCCTTTAGCCAGCAAAGTGCTGGCGCAGTCGGCCGAGGTACGGGCGATGGATGTGGCGGGTGATGGCCAGACGCTGGCTCTGGCATTGGCTGATAACCGTATCCGCCTGCTGGAAGTCAACAACGGCCAGTCACTGGGTGAATACGTTACGCGTGGCAAGGCCGATATGTTGGTGCTGCAATCGACCCGGTTGGTATACGGCAGCCGCCAGATTCGTGACAAGGAAAAGGTGCTCGATAACACCCTGGGTGCAATTCCCCTGGACTACGCCTTTCCACAGCTGAAATTCTGACTCGCAGAAAGTCCTTCAACATGAAATCACTGGTATTTGCACTTGTACTGCTGGCAGGTCTGCCGGCCTATGCATTCAAAGCTGGGGACCTGGTAGACCCGGCTTCGCTGGCCAAGCTCGATATTGCTGCCGGTAAGGTGGTCGTGCTCGATTTCTTTGCAGAGTGGTGCGGTTCCTGCCGTAAGGAGATCCCGCTGATTTCCGCGCTCAACACGCGTGCAGACCAGAGCAAGATCGAAGTGATTGGTGTGGATGTGAATGAATCGGTGGCGGCGGCTGAAAGTTTTCAAAAGGAATTGCGCGCTGTGAATGCGCTGAATTTCCGGGTGGTCAACGACCCGAAACAGGAACTCGTCGCCAAGTTCCGCCCTCTGGGTTTCCCCGCGCTGTACGTAATCAAGGATGGCAAGGTTGCCAGCATGCATATCGGTGCTGTGGCCGACATCGACAAGGTGATCGAACGTGAGCTGAAAGCGCTGGGGGCTTTATGAAGTCTGGCGTAGTGCTCTTATTGGCGTTTGCATTGTCTGCCTGTCAGTCCGTCATGCCCTGGCAGAAGGCTGCTCTGGCACAAGACACAATGAAACCGGCTGGTCCTGTATCTGCGCTTTCCAAGCTCGATCTGCATGTCTACACCTCCAAGGAAGCCATCAAAGGTGGTACTGGTATCGGTGGTGGCGGTTGCGGATGTAACTGATTCCTTCCATGCATAAACCTACCCTGATGCTGGCCTTGGCCGGCGGCTTGGCGCTGAGCGCCAATACAGCAAACGCTGAAGACAAATTTTCCACGCAGGCCATGCAGTATCGTGAAGACGATCAGCGCATGGACATCGATTACATCACTTTCGGTTTAGAAAAGGATTTTGGTACCGATTATTCGCTGAAGCTCGATTACGGCTACGACGCAATTTCCGGCGCTACACCGGTCTGGAAACCTCACCCGAACCTGGTGGGGGAGTTTGTTGAAAGCCGGCAGACCCTGCCCAAGGAAGTACGCCGTGCAGGTTCCGGCGCGCTGACGGTGCGGGATGCAGCGCGCAATGAATATACCGTTGGCGCAGCCTATTCCGACGAGCCCGATTTCAAAAGCGCTGAAATCTCCGGGGCGGTGATGCTGTGGCATGACGAGCTGCACAACCGCTCATACAACGCCGGTATTGGCGTGCAGAACAACACTGCTATTGCCACGCCCTTTACCAACAATGCGCGTGATGCGGACAGCCGGGTTTACAACGTGCAGGTGGGCATTACCGAAATCCTGAATGCTACCAACACGTTGGAAGCGACCTTGTTCGGCGCGCGTGAGACTGGCTACCTGTCCAACCACTATCTCAAGACCGTGCGGCTGCAGGACGATGGCAGCAAGCTGATGGCGAACGACTCCCGCCCTGATAAACGCAACAGTTTAGGGTTTACCTTGCGTTGGATACGAGCATGGCTGCCTGTTTTCACCAGCAATCTCTGGTATCGGTTCTACCGCGATAGCTGGGCTATTGCTGCGCATACCGTCGAATCCAAATTGTATTGGGATGCTACGCCCTGGTTGCGGGTGAACCCGGTCTACCGCTGGCAATGGCAGGACAAGGCTGATTTTTATCGTGCCTACAACGGTCAGCCCAATATGTTCGCCACGACAGGTTATGGTTCCAACGATGCGCGCCTGGGCCGCTTCACCGTGCAAACCGCGCAGCTGAACCTGGAGTTCCGTCCGGTCAAGCAGCACAGCTTTAACATCGGTTTCAGCCATTACTGGCAGAGCAATGGCTTTGCGGCCGATTGGCTTACCGCTGGCTACATCTGGAAGTTCTGATGTCGGCTTTTATTCACCGTTTTGCTGCGATGACCACCGAGTGTGAACTCAGCATCTATACCCCCAATACGGGCGGTTGGCAGGCTTTGTGTGATGCGGTGACAGCGCGGGTGCTGGCATTGGCGCGCACGTATAACTACTACGCGGCAGACTCCTGGTTGACGCAGGCCATCAATCAACGGCGTGACGATGCAGTCCGGTTGGATGCTGAAACGGTACAGGTACTGTCGCTGGTGCGTGAGCATGCCCAACGTGTCGGCGGGGTATTCGATATTTGCCACGGCACGATTGCCGATCGCTTGCGCAAAGCAGGGTCGATGGCCGAAGTAGCGGGGATTCGCACACGTTATGCCCACTGTATGGGCTTGACCAGCTGGTCGCTCGACGGCGATTGGCTTGTACTGCCACACCGCGATACCCGGCTCGATCTGGGTGGTGTGATCAAGGAATACGCGGTGGATGTCGCTGCCGGTTTACTGCGCGAAGCTGGTGTCGATTCGGCTCTGGTCAACTTTGGTGGCGATATACAGGTGATAGGCAAGAAGCCCGATGGTGAGCGCTTTATTGCTGCGGTTTCACACCCCAAGCAACCCAGCGAAATGATGTTTGCGCTTGATCTGCAGGACCAGGCGCTCACCACGTCGGCGCACTACGCGCGGTCCCGCGAGCTGGCGGGGAGGTCGCTATCGCATATACCGGCTGCGGACACTGCTGCGAGTAACGCCTTGCTGAGCGCCAGTGTGGTGTCGCCTAGCGCACTGCTTAGCGGCATCTATAGTACTTCCTTGCTTATCGACCCTGATGTGGCGTTGCCGGTAGATACGTTTGCCGTAACCGTGGATTGCAATCTGCAGCTCAAGTCGTCGCTTTAAGAACCTGTTTACGGTCTGTTGAAAGCTGTACGTGAGCCTTGATTGAAAGGTTGCGCAGCAAGATGGTGAACCAGTTCCAAACCTATACCTATGCGCAGCCCAAATTGCGCAAGACATCAAATGACACGGAGAACTGTTCAGTTAAACGCTATGTGGCAATCAAATAAAAACAGCCTGTCTGTTGCTGTATTGGCCGGCATCTTGGTATTGGGTGGTTGTGGGGGCGGGGACAGCGGTTCGGAGGTGGGCAGTACAGCATCTGGCAATCCCAACACTGGTGTGGTGACAGCACCCTCTACCGTGCCTGATAGCCGCCAGCTGACGGCAGCCGGCATGCCAGTCAGCAGCAGGCTTTATAGCGATGGTCGAGGTGTCTGGACGAACTACCGGGTAGCGCTGGAAACACCTACCGCTGCGTCGGTGAAGGGGCCGCAGGATGTACTGCAAAGCGGTAAGGCGGTTGCCCGGGTCGAGATTCGTGACAACGTCCTCTATTTTTACCCGCAGCCCGGTTTCAGCGGTGAGACAGCGGTGCGTTATAGCGTGGATGTACGTGACCACCCGCAATATGGCAGCGCTACTTTGCGCGGCCAGGTGTTCTTGAATGTGGTTGCCGGTACCGATGACAATTTCGTCAAGCTCGATGCGAGTGGTGCACCACTGGCCAACCAGGGTGCCAAGTTCGAAGGCCAAGCCTGGCCCTGTGTATTCGATGCGGCAAATCAGGCGGTATGGAGTGTTGGCAGCAAAGATGCCAACCACCCTCTGTATATCAAGAACCGTTTCAGCTGGGGCAATGGCAACTATGTGATTGCCGAAAGCGAACAGAAAACCTGTAACGACAAGAATGCCGAGTGCGATACCGATACCTTGATTGGCAAGATCAACGCGCAGAAGTTGTGCGGCTATAGCGATTGGCGCCTGCCGACGTATAACGAGCTGCGCAGTCTGCTGCGGCAGGACCGGTATAACGAAGGCAGTAAAACACCGGCGATTGATACCGATATCTTCCCCGACACGGTATGGACAGCCACTGATACGCCGGAATTCGAAGCCCAGACCTATGCCTATTACTGGTCGGGCACTACTGCGCCTTCAAATGACAAGCTCGCCAATAACTTTGACGAGGGTGTCGAGCGTGGCAACTTCTCGGTCAAAAACGCGATGATGCAGGCTTACGGCAAGGGGTATTTCACTCTGTCGGCCGATCGATATCGCGATCATGCCTACAAAGGGGCGGTGCAATTCGTCCGGCTGATTCGCGGTGGTTTACCGGTGCGCCAGGATGTACCTGTCTACAAGCCGGCACTGGAAAGTGATGCGGACACATTGGGTGCCAAATTCACCCAAGCCGCCAATGGTGTGCTCGATGTCTTGCAGAATGATGCCAGCGCCGATGCAACTGTACAGACCGACAACGTCGCTTATCGTTGTATTGACGATAAGCGCTATGACGACCGGCCAAGCACCACATGGTTGGCGACCGATGCACAAGCATTGTTCACCATGGCCGAAGCCCAGCGTTTCGCGACCCGACTCAATGCAGAAAAGGCTTGCGGCATCAGCAACTGGCGTCTGCCGACGTACAACGAGCTTGCGATGACGGCTGTGCAGACCTACGGCACACGCATGATGAAACCGGCATGGCATGACGTATTCAACGATCTGGGCAGTGAACGCCGTTTCTGGAGCGCCAGCGCCGCCAATGCCTATCGCCACTGGCGTGGCATCGACCTGCGGGATGGCCATGCCTTGGAATACCAGTCCTTTATGGCTAACGAGAAGCTACGCGCGCGGTTTGTGTCGGTAGCAGAAGGTACTGTGCCTACCGTGGTGCAAACCGGCAGTGCTGTGCCCAAGCCCGAGGAGGTGGCGCGTAAAGATGGCTTGGCTTTTCGTCGCCTGAAGGCTGATGGTGTCTCGGAGGTCGCATCCGCCCAGCGTTTTGACCAAGGCAATTGGGATTGCGTAGAGGACCTGCGTTACGGAAAAGGTGCCTACTGGCTGATGCGCAAGCGTGGCAATGCGGAGAGCGTACTGAACCGCAACGAACGCTTTACCTGGGACGGCACCGGCAAGGCTAATTGCTCGTTGCAGGATGGGTGTACGGTGAACAGCGCACTCAAGGCAGTCAATGCACTCAAGGTGTGTGGCCGCAGCAACTGGCGCTTACCGACCTTGGCCGAGCTGTTGACGTTGACCGTGGAAGCCAAGGTGCTGCCATCTGGGCAGACCGATATGTACACCACCTATCTCACCACTGCGTATTACAAGACCTTCGCCGATCTCGATGTATCGGACCACGATGGCGAGCGTTTCTGGAGCGCTACCAACAAGTGCAGCACACATCCGAATTTCGCACCGGATCTCGACAACAGCTGCCGCGAGGAGTGGAGCCCGAATAAGGAAATCTGGACGGTCCAGTTCAACCATACCTTGTCCAATCCATTCCCAGCCAGCCGAGGCGAGGCATTGAGCCTGCGCCTTATTGCCGACCGTTAACCCCATTGCCCGTTGCTGATGACATAGCCACCATGAACAGAAATCACAAACAGAACAAACCGACCCTGCTGGCGTCGTTGATCGGCAGCAGCCTGCTGTTGGGAGGGTGCATGGGCGGTGGCGGCAATGAGGCAGCGCCCTTGCCGGATACGACTTCCCGCCCTACCGCGTCCGCCGAGCAAACGTACAGCGGTAGGGTGGTCGATGGTTACATCGAAGGCGCAACCGTGTGCCTCGATCTCAACCGGAACGGTCAGTGCGATAAAGGGGACGGCAAGCAGGAACCACAGGCGATTACCGACAAAACCGGGCACTACAGTTTTTCAGTACGCGGGATGGCCGATACCGTTCGCGACACGCCCATGCTGGCGGAGATACCAAGTGGTGCGGTTGACCAGACTCTGGGAGTGGTTGCCACACCCTACGTGCTAAGCCGCGCAGACAACATTGACAACGCAGTGATTTCGCCATTTACCACTTTGGTACATGCCAGCATGCAGGCCGATAAGCTCGATAGAGCGGCGGCGACCAGCAAGGTGGCTACCGCATTAGGTTTGCCGGTTGAATTGATGGCGGCAGACTTCGTGGCACGCCAACATACCAAAGCCCGAAACCAGGCGATGTTATTGACTGGGTTGCTGGGTGAGCAGGCTAAGGCGATCAAAGCTGAAACATCGCCAGCCCAGCGTTTATGGGGGCAGCTGCAACAAGGGCTGCTACGCCAACACTTGCAAAGTGTCGATAGCCAGCAGCAGCTCGACGTGGTGAGCGTCCAAACACAGTTGCAGCAACTGATTGCATTAAGCACGGACAATAACGGTGGTGGTCAACCCAACCCAGTAAATCCAGACCCTGGCAATAACGGAGTGACCAGTTCGCAACCCGAAGACCCGCTGAATGCCTACAAGACCAACCGCTTCCGCAAGCTTGCCGGCAATGGTGATGTGTTGCCAGCCGAGACTGTTTTCGACAACAAGGACGGGCAGGGCAGCTTGCTGCCTGTGGCGCAGCAGTGGCGTTGTATCCAGGATATGCGGGAGGGGGTTGGCAAAGGGGCTGTCTGGCTACGGTTGAGTTTTCAGGATGAACCCACACTGTTGGGTGGTAAGCAGGCTGTAATGCGCGAGAATCTGCGCCAGGACCAGCTGCCGGCGTTTATTGCCAAGGCCAACGCGGAAAAGTGGTGCGGCCGCAGCGACTGGCAGCTGCCAACCCTGCCGCAGCTCAAGGGCTTGAACGAAACCAGCTTCCGTTACCACGGCAAGGAATGGCAGGCGACGCTGGACCATTACGTATTTGAAGATCAGCAGCGTTTGGCTGCCACTGCCCAGGCAGCGATTCGCCCGCATTACTGGACAGCAAGCTACGAGGCCAATGCGTTGAAACAGGGCAAGGTGGACCGCCTGTTGTACCGATTTGCATGGTACGACTACACATTGGGCCAGGGTGAAATGGCGCGTGATGAGCAGCGTGGTGCAGAAGGTGCACTCATGCTGAGCTATACCGTCGCGCGCCTGGTAGCGGGTATGTCTCCTGAAACAACGGCATTGGATAAGCGCATTGAGGAAGCACTGCAAGAAGCAGACGACCAATTCAAACAAGTCAACGCAAAGCAGACTGAATTGGATACCGCGCTTGGGCAAGCCATGGCGCTGCAAACAGTCGATGCCGCCACAGCCGACAAGTTGGTTGCAGAACTGATCGATACCCGTAAAGCCTGGGGCAAGTTACTCGATAAGCCCAAAGCGCCATTGGCATTGGCAGAGCGGGTGCTGTACCAGACCGATACGCGGGGTAATGTGCTGAAGGACAGCAATGGGCAAAAGCTGGTGCGCGATGGGGTTTCAGATACGGTACGTCTGCAACAGTCGATGGTGGCATTGCAAACCCAGGTGACGGAACAGCAAACTGCTTACGATAACGCGGATGGCAAGATCATCGCAGTAAAAACGCGCTTTGCTTCCTTGCAATTGCAGCCGGGAATTGATGTGCTCGACAAACGTGCAGAAGAAGGGCTGGCAACCGGTACAAGCCGCTTCAATACGTTGAATGCGGTGTTTACGGCTGGTACCCCGACCATTGCTGAGCTGCAACCGGCGATTATCGCCATGCGTGATCAGCAGTTGGTAATCCGGCAAAGCATTGCAGCACTTCAAGAAGTGTTGAAATCCGACAAGTTGTCGACGGTGCAACAACAGCTGCTAAGCGCCCGACTGTTTGCATTGCAACGTCTGCTTGTCGATATCAATGCATTGCTCCCACAAGCCGAGGCTAAGCTGAGCGCGTTGCAAGGTGGGGTCAATGATTACCAGCTGCTTCGCGCCGATGGCAGTTTAACGGTGAATCGTAGTGACGCGGCCTGTGCACGGGTAATTGGTGACCTTGAGGATACCGTGTGGATGCTCACCGACTTCACGTTGACCAATAGACAAGGTGCGAGCATCAAAGGGCAGACGCCTTGGCCGCTGGATGGTTCTTACGCATCGGGGGTCGATAGCGATAACAAACTGGAAATGACCAAGGCGTTGGTTGATCTGGCGCGTTTGAAAAACCTGTGTGGGTACAGCGATTGGCAGTTGCCCAAAGCCAGCCAGTTGGAAACCCTGCTCAAGGCCGATCAATCCAGCTTGAAAGACCCGGCAGTATTCAATGACCATGACCCGGCTCTGTTTTACTGGACACGTGATAAATCGGGCTTTTATCAACTGGCTTGGCGTGCTCCGTTCTCTGGTAGTGGCAACAGCCTGAGCGATGGTTTCCATAAACCCAAGGCAGCGAGCCGGTTGGTACGGTATGTCCGGCAAGGGGCGATGCAGGCCATCGATAAAACCGGTATTCCACAGGCGGTGAAGTCCGATTGTTTCCGCCACAAAGCCACCAATAAAACCTGGTTCCTTGCCAAGTCGGGCAGCGTGGGGTGGAAAAAGGAATTCGGTCTGGATGGTGCAACAGAATTGCTTGATAAAGCTAATGCCACCAAACAGTGTGGCTTGAATGCAGGCTGGCGTACCCCTAGTACAGCAGAATTGCTATCGATCGGGTTCCCTGCGTTGGATGCGGAAGACCGAGCATTGACGGGTTTGGACAATACCGACAAGTACTGGCAGAACGCGACCACCTTGGCGAATCTTGCCGGGGTGACCTATGCACCTGGTATGTTCGCTATGGGTAAGGCGCTGTTTGTGCATGATTGAATGAACAAAAAGTAAGAACGGCTAACAGATGCTTCTGGTGTTGTTAGCCGTGCTTACTCGCAGCATCTCCTATCGAACCACTCGTCCCACGCCACGGCCACGAGGGTCGGAGGCGGTTTCAGGTTCATTGCCGTTGATGCGGATAGCCTGGATATCACCCATTTTCCAGCCTTGGTCTTGCAAGGTGTAACCCATAGTCTTCAGTTCGCTTGCAACCTCGTCGCTAAGCGGGGCATAGCCTTCAAAGTAGATGGTGTCCTTAGGCAGCAGCTGATGGTGTACACGCTGTATGGCTACGGCCTGAGGCAAAGGCATGTTGTAGTCGTAGACGTTGTTCAGCACCTGGAAGATGGAGGTAAAGATACGTGAGCCGCCAGGCGTGCCAATCACCATTACAACCTTGCCGTCGCGCGTCATGATGGTAGGGCTCATCGATGACAACATACGTTTGCCCGGTGCAATGGCATTCGCGTCTTTGCCCACCACGCCAAATGCGTTAGCCACACCGGGTTTGGCGCTGAAGTCGTCCATTTCATCGTTCAGCAGAAAGCCTGCGCCCTTTACGATTACGCCGCTGCCAAAGTCCCAATTCAGCGTATAGGTATTACCTACTGCATTGCCCCATTTGTCCACAATCGAGAAATGCGTGGTTTGGTGTGATTCCAAGCCAGGCCGGACTTTTTCCGTCGGCGAAATAGCACTTGGGTTGATTTCATCGGCACGGCGCTTCAAGTAGGCGGCATCAGTCAGTTGTTCGACGGGTACCTTTGAAAACTCGGGGTCACCCAAATAATCGGCCCGGTCTGCGAACACCCGTTTTTCGATTTCGGAAAGCAGGTGGATATACCGGGCTGAGTTGTGCGCGACATCTTTGAAGTCCGCAGCGCGGTGTTCCTTGATCGTCAGCAACTGTTTGAGTGCAATACCGCCGGAACTAGGTGGTGGTGCTGTGTAAATGGCATTACCGCGCCAATCAATGCGAATCGGTTCGCGCCATTTGGCACGGTAACTGGCAAGGTCTTGCTGGTTGATCAAGCCGCCATCGGTTTCCATTTGTGCTACCAGCAGCTTTGCCGTTTTACCGCGATAGAAGTCACTAGGCCCCTGTTTGGCAATGCGCTGCAGGGTGGCAGCCAGTTCGGGTTGGCGGAAAGTTTCTCCACCCACCATTCTCTTGAAGTAGGTTGAGAAATTGGTTTTGTCTGAAAAAAACTTTACGGCATCGTCCCGGTATTGGAACTGGCCGGGTGCAACAAGGAAGCCATGTTCGGCGTAATGGATGGCGGGTTTGATCAGATCGGCCCATTTGAGCTTGCCAAAGCGTTTATGAGCTTCCCACATTCCCATTACTGTACCGGGTACGCCTGCGGCTTTGGCGCCGATCAGACTCAGGTTCTCAATGACCTCGCCTTGTTCATTTAGGTACATGTTTTTGCTTGCCGCTTTTGGCGCTACTTCGCGGTAATCAAGGAAATAAGGTTTGCCCTTTACAAACAAGGTCATGAAACCCCCACCCCCGATATTGCCAGCCTCTGGGTAGGTCACCGCCAGCGTGAAGGCGGTGGCAACGGCTGCGTCGACAGCATTACCCCCGGCTTTGAGAATGTCGGCGGCGACATCGGTACCATATTGGTCCGGTGCTGCGACGGCACCGGCAGATAGCACAGTGGCAGCAAAGACCGACTGGGTGGCAGACCAGAGTACTGTTGCCACTATGCCGTGGCGTAGTAGGGTGAAGGATTGCATGCATGTCTCCTCGTTATTTTGGGCGATGGCAGTCCAGAGCAGGTATGGACAACAGTTGTGGCCTGACTTGGATGGTGCTGCGCGTGTTATGCCATAAAAATACGCAGAGGGTTCCAACAAGAAGCATGTACAGCTGGCGATGATATTCGATTTAGCAAAGCCACAAACAAAAACACCTATCCATTTGGATAGGTGTTTTCAACGCAATATTGTCGACGTACAGCAGACCTTGTACGACCTGTCCACTATCTGTCGCGAGCAGCTGTCAGCAGAGTGAAGCGCAGCGCAGAAGCCGGAATGTACTTTTGTACATGAGGACTTTGAGCAGCACATGAGCCCTGATCACGGCTGCGCAGCAAGATCGTGTACGGGTGATTAGTTGGACATCGCCAGCATCAACCCATTCAACCGCTTCACAAACCCCGCCGGGTCCTCCAGCGTGCCACCCTCTGCCAGCAGCGCCTGGTCGAACAGGATGTGGCTCCAGTCGCTGAAGCGCTCACCTGCAAGCTCGGCTTTCAGTTTGCCAACCAGGACATGGTCCGGATTGATTTCGAGAATAGGTTTGGTACCCGCGACATTCTGGCCTACCGACTTTAGCAGGCGCTCCATATTGCCACTCATGCCGTGCTCGTCCGCCACCAGGCAAGCCGGGCTGTCGGTCAGGCGATGGGTGATGCGCACTTCCTTCACCTTGTCGCCCAGGGTTTCCTGCACCTTGGCGATCAGGTCTTTGAATGCGTCTGCCTTGGCTTCCTGTTCCTTCTTCTCGGTTTCATCTTCCAGTGCGCCGAGGTCCAAGCCGCCCTTGGCGACAGAGGCCAGTTGCTTGCCGCCGAATTCGGTCAGGCTGCTGGCAAACCATTCATCCACACGATCGCTGAGCAGCAATACCTCAATGCCTTTCTTGCGGAAGATTTCGAGATGCGGACTGTTTTTGGCTGCTGCGAAGGAGTCGGCCGTGACGTAATAGATCTTGTCCTGGCCTTCTTTCATGCGGGCAACGTAGTCGGCCAGCGATACGGTTTGCGCTTCAGTGTCAGCTTGGGTACTGGCAAAGCGCAGCAGACCAGCGATACGTTCCTTGTTGGCAAAATCCTCGCCTACACCTTCTTTCAACACCTTGCCGAATTCCTTCCAGAAGACGACATAGTCGTCCTTGCGGTTTTCGGCGATGTCTTCCAGAAGGCCCAATACCTTCTTGACGCAACCGGCCTTGATGGCGTCGATATCTTTGCTGTGCTGCAGAATTTCCCGCGAGACATTCAGCGGCAGGTCGTTGCTGTCGATCACACCACGGATAAAGCGCAGGTATTGTGGCAACAGTTTTTCAGCATCTTCCATGATGAAGACACGGCGTACGAACAGCTTCACACCGTGGCGACGTTCACGGTCGTATAAATCGAACGGCGCGCGCTTTGGCACATACAGCAGCTCGGTGTATTCCTGGCGGCCTTCCACACGTGCGTGGCTCCAGGCCAGCGGCTCTTCCCAATCATGCGAAACATGCTTGTAGAAGGCTTTGTACTCTTCTTCGGTGATGTCGTTTTTGCTACGCGCCCACAAGGCGTTGGCTTTGTTCACGGTTTCCTGCTCGTCGCTGACGATGATTTCGCCGTTCTCGCCGTAGCTATTGCCCTTCTTCATACGGATGGGCAGGGTAATATGGTCGGAGTATTTCTTGATGATGGACTTCAAACGCCAGTCATCGAGGAATTCGTCTTCGCCTTCCTTCAGATGCAACACAATCTCGGTACCGCGGCTTTCCTTGGCCACGTCTTCCAGCGTGAAATCACCGGCGCCTTCGCTTTCCCAGCGAATAGCGGTGCTGTCGCCAGCACGGCGTGTGGTGAGGCTAACGCGATCGGCCACGATGAAGGCTGAGTAGAAACCCACACCGAACTGGCCAATCAGGTTGGCATCTTTTTGTGCGTCGCCGCTGAGCTTGCCGAAGAATTCCTTGGTACCGGAGCGGGCGATGGTACCAATGTTGGCAATCACTTCATCGCGCGTCATGCCAACGCCGTTGTCACTGATGGTGACGGTGCGGGCTTCTTTGTCGAACGCGACATCGATATGCAGGCTGCCGTCGTTTTCATACAGCGCATCGTTGTTCAGGGCTTCGAACTTCAGTTTGTCACAAGCATCGCTGGCATTGCTGACCAACTCGCGCAGGAAGATTTCCTTGTTGGAATACAAGGAATGGATCATCAGCTGCAGAAGTTGCTTGGTTTCGGCCTGAAAGCCGAGCGTTTGTTTGCTCATAGGAATCACCTTGTTACAGCTTGGGTTTATCAATCCAATGGGCCCAAGATGTGGTCAACTTGGATGATTTCAAGTTACTTTGAGACAGCTTTGATGAAGGGGTATTCGATAGTGGGTAAACCTTGTTGCTGACAGCTGTTAACGAGACGTTGAACAGTGTCTCCAAAAATGAAAAACCGGTGTGAATTGCTCCAGCACCGGTTGATTGATCTGCTTCAAATTTTGTTCAGTACAGCTCGGTTACACCACTTTTTCGCTAATTTGCTTAGCTAGGATGTGCTCCATCTAAGCCCAAGCTGGTTCAGCACTTGTCGAATTCTTCGGCACGATGAGGGTAGGCTTTGCAGAAGTCGGCATCGCCTTTGTCGGTTTTCAGCGCAGCACCATCGAATTTGGCATTGATTACCTTGGATTTTGTCACGTTAAGCCGCTTATTCTCACAGGCATCGGCC
The DNA here is from genome assembly GCF_052601015.1 of Chitinimonas violaceus. NCBI lineage: Bacteria > Pseudomonadati > Pseudomonadota > Betaproteobacteria > Neisseriales > Chitinibacteraceae > Chitinimonas > Chitinimonas violaceus. The sequence continues at coordinate 50,886 of NZ_JBQXDJ010000003.1, forward strand.
GCTGCTTTTTTGCAGGCGCCAGCATCTGCTGCATCGACGAATTCAGTACAGGAGGCCTTACCCTCACATTTCTTATAACTGATGGCTTCCTTACCGGGGCAGGCTGTCCTCGTTACCATCAGTTCGCAATTGCCAGCGAAGGCGCCCACAGCACATAGGCTAAGCACCGTTGCCAGAATCCATTTGCTTGTCAAACATTTCATTGCGTCGCTCCTTGTGTTGTTGGAATTGAAGTAACCGTCTGAATACTTACCACCACAGTGGTTTGTAGCTGGTACTGAATCAATTACGGAAGCGACTGATACTGGCTTCCAGTTTCTGCACAACACTCTCCAGATTGCGCGCCAAGGATGAAGCGTCGTTGGCGGCGCGGGTGTTCTGGTCGACCATCTGGGCAATCTGCTCCACGTTGGCGGCAATCAGGTGGCCTGTCGAGTTCTGTTCTACCAGGGCATCCGAAATGGTATAGACCGTCTTTTCGACTTCTGTGGCACCTTCGGTGATTGTCGACATCGCATCACCCGCTTTTTTGACCAATACGACACCGCTGTCCATTTGGCCAACAGTACTGCGTACAGCCTTTACGGCTGTCTCGACTGAGTCTTGGATGGCGTTGATTTTTTCGACGATGTCTTTGGTTGCCCCGGTAGTCCGTTCCGCAAGCAGGCGTACTTCATCGGCCACAACGGCAAAGCCTCTGCCTTGTTCACCGGCGCGGGCCGCTTCGATAGCTGCATTGAGTGCCAACAGGTTGGTTTGGGCTGCTACCTCCTTGATGACTTGCACGATGCTGGATATCTCTTTGGAACGCTTCCCCAGTTCATCCACCGACATGCCAAGCTGGCTGATTTCGCTGGAAATTGCCGTCATCTCATGGACGGTATTCGTGATGATGTCTGCACCTGCGCGGGCGCTATTACCTGCGTTGTGCGTCAGCTCATGGGCACTGCTGGCACTGTCGCTGACTTGGCTAATACTGGTGGAGAGTTCCTCTATGGCAGAAGCCATGGTGCCGGAGGCGGCACTTTGTTTGATTGATCCATCCGAAACCTGATTGGCAGCTTGCAGCAGGCTGCGGGCTACCTCGGCAATGTTGGTGGATGCTTCACGGGTATCGCGTAGTGCAGCCTGTACGGTTGCCACCAAATGGTTAAAAGACACCGCGGTAGCGGCGACTTCGTCGTTGCCAATCACCTGTACCCGTTGGGTGAAGTCGAGATCGCGCTCGATCTGACTCATCGCACCGGATAGTTGTTTCAATTGTCCGCTGATGGCATGACTGATCCAATAAGCCACGGCGACTGAAACCAAAAGTGCTACCACACCAAATCCCATCAGCAGCCGTTGGCTCCAACTTACGCTGTCATCGGCTGTCTCTTTGGCGTTCAGGGTTAACTCGCTGACGGCTTTATTTAGTACTACCAGTTGGTTGTTGGCACTTTTGCTTGCCTTGCCCATGTCTTGCAGCATCTGGCTTGCATTCTTACGCAACTGGAGTTGCGCTACATACAGCCCTAACAACCCCTTTTCGCCAATTGCCGCCGCTTTCAACCGTGCGGATGCGGCAATGGCTTTGTCAGCCTCAGGCGCTGCAGCAGCGAACTCATCCGCAACGGCGAACTTCGCACCTATTTCCTTGGCTGCGGCATTGACGGCAAAAGGATTAACCTTATCCAAGGCGGCTATTACTGACTTTGAAACTTCCACCGCTGTCTTATCCCATTCCTGGGCTTTGGGGTTTTTCGTTTCGGCCAGTAGCGCACTGAGTTCATCCCCCATATCGCCCAGTTCCCGCTTTTGCTTGGTGACCAATAGCCCCTTCTCCACATCATCGCGATGTGCCTGTAAGACCTTAGGCCCCATGTCGAAGATTTGTGCGCTGGCACTGTGGCCACTGTTGAATGCTTGCAGGATATTTGGGTCGGACTCGGCCAGCTTGTTCAGCGCTTGGGATGCGGAGTCATACTGTGCTTTGGCAGTTTGAAATTCCGCTTCAATGGCTGTTAATTCACTGGGGGTGCTGGATTGATAATGCAGCATCACGGCGGCTCGGGCTTCCAGCGTTGCCGCTTGCATACGTGCACTGGCGTCAATCATAGGTGCAGCACCATCAGTAACAGCCAGAAGGTTGCTGTTTACTTTGCTAAGGCCTACCAGACCGACAATGACGATACCTGCTGCAAGTAGCAGGACAGCCATAAAGCCACCAGCAATGCGTGTCGCCACGGTTAGACGCATGTCGTTACCCCCGTAATGCCAGTACTTCGAAGGCAATCCAAGACAACCTTCTTTGCTAGCGGTACTTTTGCAGTAATAAGAAATGCTCACGGTACTCGCTGCACTATAGAACAACAGTTTGCTGGTACCAGCAAACCGTTAGAACCATACGACTGTGTAGCGGCAGGGATCATTGAGCGACTGCAATTTTTAATAGTTGGAAATCTATTTCTGAACGTTTTGTTTAAAGGAATGACAGATAGGGGCTGAGCGGATAAGAACCTGTTCATGATCTAACTACGCAGCCGTAATCAGGGCTTATGTGCTGCTCTGCACCTTGCTGACAGCAGCTCGTGACAAATCTTGAACAAGTTATAAGAAGCGTCTGCTCACGTTGTATTGCTTTGAAAACACGGAACGAAAAAAGGCTTATGAGAGCGTGTTCACAGTCTCTCGAGCTAATGCGAGACAAGGTGAAAACAGCCGAGGAAGCGGAGTTTACTCAAGGTAAATGAGCATTCCGAGGGGGTTTTCAACGCCGTATTGCTGACGCGCAGAAGACTTTGAACAGGTTCTGAGAAAAAGCCTGTGGCATTGCCCACTAGTTCATCTGGGAGAGAAAGAAATGAACGGTCAAAATCTTGCCTTTATTACCGATCCGGCTTGGTATATCGGGCAGCGGGCTATCAATAGTCTGGCTTGGTTCCACTTCAGCAATATCAGAGAGCAGCAGAATAATCAGCTCTACATGGAGCTTATTGCGCGTAAACAAGGCGCTTTCGATCTGCAGGAAATGAAGCGGTCCAAGCAGGATGGTTTGTCCTCAAGACAGGTCATCTTGGCCCCGGTGAGGCAGGGCGATATACGTGATCCTGTTATCAACGCTTACTGGTGCCCTTTTATTCAGGGCATGGTCCTGCCTGGCTATGTTGATGTGCCGAGAAGGAACCCAGCACACAGATTCATATTTACCGCCGCCATGAATGGCTGTGCCCTGGTGGTAACGGAATCGCCACTCGGTGCGCATATGATGCGGGTCTACCATCATCAGCATCCTGGCAGCCAACCTGTCAACGACCTCATAAAGGCGCAGGGACAGGAAGTTATTTCCTACATTGCTTTCGATGACTATGGGCGAGACAACGGCAGTCTTCCTGCGCCTAATGGCTTCAATTTCCTCTATTACCGCAAAGGTGGTTGGCGTTTCGCCTTGCAGCCACAGCTTTTCAATATGGTGACGCAAGAAGTTTGGCTTAACCCTGGTATCCAAACCAGTCTTCTCGATGCCTACTGAAGTAGTGGCAGTGCAGTACTATTTGCCGGCGTGCAGCAGACCTTGGCAGGTTCTAGGAGATCTCAATGCGTACGACTCCTCCATCCAGTTCGTGAATCTGAATCTCCACCGGCAGGAATTTCTCGATGACGGTGATGTTTGTACGCAGATGCGATGAGGCTGTGGTAGCGGTAAATGCGCCGCCACCTGCCAATGCCATAGGTAGCAGTAGCTGGTCGGCCAAGTATTCACCGACTACGGCAGAGCTTTGCAGATACTGTAGGGCTTCCTGGACAGCAGTTGCGGCCACAGTTTCAGCAGATATACCGCGTTCACCGAAGGCCGTGAACAACTCGGTTATTTCGGCATAGCGGGCTTCAATCATCAGCACATTACCCGGTCCTTCCTCTTGAGGGAGTTCGCGAACCTTGCTATCTGTGCAATCGAGCTGTTCCGTAACCTTGTCCAACTCCCGTCTCGCTATACCACTCGGTACCCCGGCTACCAAAGCTTCCGCACATAGTGCTTGGCGTTCACCGCGTTCAAGCAAGGTAATTGGCTTCAGGATGCTACTTCCTTCGATCCGGGCAAGTACTTCGCCACCACCGGCAGGGTAGAAGCCATGCCGGTTCAACCGTATGGACTGTGTTACACCCATACGCGCCAACAGCGGTAACCAGCAGCGAATCAAAAAGTCAGCTGGCGGTGCGGCTTTATTGTGTGTCCCACCGCTGACTGACACGGTACTGGAACCATTGGCAAACCATAGGGCGGGCAGAATGGTTTGCAGCACCAGAGTGCTGCTGCCTGCGCTGCCAATGGCAAATCGATAATCACCTGCGCGAATCGGGCCGGGTTCGAATCGTAAGGCCTGCGAACCCAATTTCGCCCCCTGCACCTTGGCATTTGAAACAGTGCTTGCAGCTAGAACGGCAGTGAGATGTTGCCGCAGCAGGCCCGGTTTGCTGCGTTTGGCGCGGACACGTTCGATCTTGAAGGGGGTGCCAGTAATCATTGACAGTGCTAACGCTGTACGCAGTACTTGGCCTCCACCTTCGCCGTGCGATCCATCGAGTTCAATAAGGTCTTGTCGTAATACTTGGTTTTTCATTGTTTTTTCAGTTTCCGGGTTGTTGTCATGCGGCTTAATTTAAGGCCTAGCAGGGGGTAGTAAATTGGCTATGGCAAATGTCTCGATTTGCTGGGTAGGTAATTGAAATATAAATAATCTTGTTGGTCTGAAGTTAAAAGGTGATATGCAATACCTATTTATATATTTTCTGCTTTGAATTGACATGAAACTGGGCTGTGTTAAAAACAACGCCCCACGAATACCGTACGCAACTGTGCGTACAAAAAACAAGAGAGAAAAAATGCGAAAAACAGGTTTCAAATTAGTTGTGAGTCTTTTGCTTTCAACTCTGGCTTTTGCTTATGCTGCAGAATCAGACAAGTCGGAGAAAAAGAAGTCTCCCTATGATAATTGTGGTTGGAATTGTTTGGGGTGGGTTTGGAGTGATCAAACTCTGAAAAACACCATTGTGCCACTTGAAAATGTATCTGAATCCATGGAGCAATTGAAGGCTTATTCCTATACATGGAATGAGAGTGGTGAAACATCGTTGGGTTTGATAGCACAAAATGTAGAACAGGCAGATCCACGTTTGGTAAGGACGACTGAATCGGGTTTGAAACAAATCTATGTTCCTGGTGTAGTTGCATTACTATTGGCAGAAGTAAAAGCCTTGCGTGCTGAGGTAAATACCTTGAAGGCTCAGCAAGGTAATAATCTTTAATGATTTAGTTAAAGCCTGCTACGTATCTGCAATACTGCGTTAAAAGCCATTTGGAATACTCAGCGATTAGATGTGAGCCTCGCTTCCTTGGGTATTTTGCTTTGCCTTATCCTAGCTTCGAAGACATTGAGCAAGCTCTCACAGCTTGTTCAATGTCTGCCGTACGTCAGCAATATGGGCATTAGAAAAATTTCTATAGGCCCGGTCTACCCTGTGTAAATCCTCTATCCTTGGTGTTTTCCCCAGGGCCTGCTTCACCTACGCCAATCTAAAGCCGTAATGCCTGCAAGATATGGGTATAAGCCAAAGCTTTTACCAATCGCTTTAGTGTTTCTTTCACGGTGGATGCTTTTTTCTAAAGAAGTGGCCAAAATTTGAAAGAGATATTTTCATTATTTGTCTAGTCTCTGTAACGTAATTATTTGATTTTACATTGCATGTTTGCACATGACTGGACGGTGACATGCAAATCTTTTAATTAAATTAGATGCTGTTAACTACTTGTTAGCTTACCTAATTTTGGTGAGTTATGTACAGCATATTTATGCTTTACGCTGCTTTAATAAAAGTGTTGGTGAAAGGATTTTTATTTATGTCAGATTTACGGTCGTTTCATCAAGCTGTTGGTGAGTTACTGAGGCATGTTGGTTTTTCGGCGAGTGATATTGCACCCGATCAGGAAGTGATCAGCTTAACGGTAGACGAGCGTTTTTCTGTTCATTTCGGATATATCGATCATGCCAGCTGGTTTATGTTGGCTGATCTTGGCGTTAATACTCCTGAGCAGAGCAGTAAGCGCTACGCAGATTTTTTGCGACTTAATCAAATTGCAGGACAGCGCTGGCAGCCGGTCGTGGCATTGGATGTGGAAGATCGCCTCTGTTGCTGGCTGCGAATACCGTTACAAAGCTATGACGTCCCTGTATTAAGCGAAGCTTTTGACACGCTGATGACAACGGTTGAAACCTTGCTCGCCAGCAATCAAGCGCCCTCACCGCGTGAATTTATTCCTTATCGTTAATTAAACCAAGTTCCGAATAGGTTTGGTTTTTAAAAGCTAAACCTAGCCATAAGCCCATTTGGGTAACCTGCTAAGAAAGTCGAGACTATGAGCACTATTAACACCAATATACAGCCACGAACAATCAGTCCTGATAATTTATCTAAAGAGTTACAAAAGCTAACTGCAGATACCAACTTTAATCAGGGTACTGCCCGTATTGGTATGGCGAAAGACGGTGCCCTAGTAATTTACACAGGCCGTTCTTATTTGCTGCATCCAGAGCAGACTCAACGTGCTCATCAATTTCTTCGGGATAACCAACTAACAGTTTCACCGCGTTACGATTCAAAAGAGATACGACTCGATAAAGTTTCGAATGGATTAACCAATAAGCTTGAAAATATAAGACAACAACAAGTCCAGGCAGCAAGAGACGCCGGGTTATTAGGTTTGGCTGTATCGCCAACTACTGCGGGAGAGTTTGCTGAGAAGGTAGTATTTGATGGAATAGGTCGCATTGTTGGATTAAAAGCAGCGTTGCAATCGGAAGAGGTTCAGCAACTGCAGCAGAAGCAAACTACTTCACTTACCCAACTTAATGCTGCTGGACCAAGAGAAGCACCTAAGACTGAAGCAGAGAGTCTGATTACGTTTGTAAGTGTATTGCGTAATGCCAAGGGCCCAGAAGCGGCTGCCTTGGCGGATCGAGCTCAAACCTTGTGGTTGAGCGGCAAAGTCAATACTCAAGAAAGCATAGCGCTGTACACAGATGCGGTGAAACAGTTGCAGAGTCAACCAGAGCTATGCCAAATGGCCGAGACTTTGTTGGTTGATGCACAGACGCAAAAAATGCCGGGGCAATATATCGACAGTTTATTTGGACGTTATTTTGATTCCGAGTTTGCCCATGAGTTGGTGCGCAATCCATCTAGCAATGCAAAGGAAACTTCCGCTCAGATTGGCCAATTTCTTGTGAAGGAATTTGACGATTGGTTTGCCGCTTTACCAGAGACTAGTACTCCACGCGAAAAACGCCTTGATGACAAGATGCAAGCCTTCGCCAAGGAAATTCAGAAGGATACTCGTCCTTGGTTCAGCCAAGTGCCTGAAGTAGCAATATTCCTGGCGAAGCCCAGCTATGAGAACTTCACAGAGATGATGACGAAGGTTGACGATGGGTTTGGCATGATCAAGGTTCCATTTCTAGCTGTGAAGATGGCCACGACCGAAGGTATGGGCATCAATTACTCTCAGTGGAAGATGGATGGTGACCGTTTTTATCAGACTGAGATTACAAAAGCTCGCTCTACAGGTGATCAACTAGGTGCTGGTACTGCGGATTCTTATCAGGTTAAACTGAAGGAACAGAAAACAAGTAGTTATGGCACGATGTTGCCGCATCAGCCAATCGGACAGCGTTACGAGGCTTTCCAGGAAGGCCGAAATGTTGCGGCAGGTAGGATATTAGCTCAAGGCAAGGAAACTCTTTTCGAGAAGAATGCTTTAGCACAAGGGCTTACTGTGGTTAGTGGCACTTCAGGTTCCACCAATATTATGGCTCACTTGGATAAGTATATCGCTAGCAAGATGCCTGAGTTTTCAGAACAACAAGCCTATCTCAACACACTAGCCTTCCTGGTGTTCGATGGCGGCCATTCAGTCAACGAGAGTCTGGTGGTCTACCAAGCTCTGAATGGGCCCGTAGATCAACGTAAACAAATCTTGAATAGTTACACAGCTAATTACCGCGATCTGGTAAGCATAGCGCCTGATTCCGATAAGGAAGCCATTGGCCGAGCGCTGGGCAGTGCATTCGATAAGACCTTGGCACTGCATCAGCAACTTCAACAGCAAACTCAACAGCGAGTTGGTGCTTAATCTTCAATAGCCGAAGCCAGTAATTTTTTTGGCTTCACGTTGATATATTAGAACTGGGCGGCAATCCATTGGGTTGTCGCCCAGTTCCTTGTTGATGCACCTGGGTCGGTATGCGGTGATGGGTGTCGGCCCATATCCCCTCAGATCTATCCCTTCACGCACACCACCTGTCGTAAGGTATGTACCACCTCCACGAGTTCTGACTGTGCAGTCATGACCGTATCGATATCCTTGTAAGCCATCGGAATTTCATCGATCACATCCTCGTCTTTCCGGCATTCCACATGAGCGGTTGCTTTGATCTGGTCTTCAATCGTGAAGCGTTTTTTTGCCTGGGTCCTGCTCATTGTCCGGCCAGCCCCGTGGCTGCATGAACAGAAGGCTTCCTCGTTCCCCAATCCACGTACGATGAAGCTCTTCGCACCCATTGAGCCGGGGATGATGCCAAGCTGGCCTTTCTGTGCGGATACAGCGCCTTTTCGGGTTACCAAGACTTCACGGCCGAAGTGGGTTTCCTTCTGGACATAGTTGTGGTGGCAGTTCACAGCCTCCACATCGGCTGAAAATGGCTTGGTGATGATCTTTCGTGCAGCAGCAATCACGTTTTGCATCATCACGGCACGGTTACGGCGAGCAAAGTCCTGTGCCCAACCTACAGCTTCTACATAGTCCTCGAAGTGCTGGCTTCCCTCTTCAAAATACGCCAGGTCGCGGTGCGGCAGGTTGGCAATGTGTTGGCGCATATCAGCCTGGGCTAGTTCGATGAACAGGTTCCCGATCGCGTTACCAACGCCGCGTGAACCCGAGTGCAGCATGAACCAAACCCGGTTTTCCTCGTCGAGGCAGACTTCGATGAAGTGGTTACCGGTACCTAGTGTTCCCAGGTGCTTATGGTTGTTGGTGTTATTGAGGCGCGGATATTTTTCGGTGATGCGTTTGAAGCCGCCTACCAACTCACCCCACATGGCATCCACTGTTTCAGGTGGAGTATCCCAGCTACCTTTGTCGCGCTTCCCCATGGTTCTTCCATGCGGTACGGCAGCTTCGATGGCTGAACGCAAACCTGCGAGGTTATCGGGCAGGTCGGCAGCAGTCAGCGTTGTACGGGCCGCCATCATTCCGCAACCGATATCCACCCCTACTGCAGCTGGAATGATTGCACCAAGTGTTGGTATCACGCTGCCGATAGTCGATCCTTTACCAAGATGGACATCCGGCATGACGGCCAGATGCTTGTAAATAAAAGGCATCTTGGCGGTCTGCATAAGTTGCTGGCGGGCTTCTTCTTCCACAGGTACGCCTTGCGTCCACATCTTGATGGGTACACCGTTTTCAACGGAGAGAAGGTTATAGTTCTTCATACTATTTCTTTCATTCAATGACTTATCGTCCACTCAATGCCAACCTGCGCTCACGTTGGCAAGTCAGGCACCTTACTGCGGTGGAATACACATAGCCTTTGGCGGTTTCGTACAACCATTGCTGTTGTTCGGCTGACCAGACCTGCTTGACTCCGCAGTCACGGCAGACAAAGCAAAGGTCCTCGTAGTAGCCCAGTCCTATGAACAGCGGTACGTCGTAGCTATTGAAGTGTGCCAATGCTGCCGGGTTGACCGGCAATGTCGCCATGGGGCGGGGTTGTCCACTGATATCAATCAGCACAGCCTTGGTAATTGTGTCTCTACGCATTTTGCGACGCGCCATAATGGCGGTGCGTTTTTGCTTTCCACTTTGCATTTGCTTACTTCTGCCTACGTTCTGCGTGTGATGTGGAACAGTACTGCGCCAAGTATTCCCATCCCCATAAAGCTTGACCTCCCTCGTGGTTACATAGATAGGCGAGGCGGCCGGGAACGATAGAGAGGAACCCTTCTGTCAGCACTGTTTCGATCCGGTAACCACTGGACTTGATAGTGAGCGGGTGAATGCTCAGAACATTGTTTAATTGGTCACGGTAGGCATGGCCGGCAAACGTATCGAGCACCGTTACTAGTTGTGTGGCCATTGGTGAGCCCAGCATTTGTTGGACTAACTCAGGCAGCCCCTTTGTTGGCCATTCCCCATACGTGTCAGTACTTGGCCAGACATCGAATGGAGATATTTTTCGCCATCGTTTTTCGCTGTGGGCCAGCAGGTATGACCACCGTTTGGCATGAATGGGAGCCAGATGTTTGAAGGTGGTGGTCAGGTCTTGGTAGATCGTTTCGTCAATTTTCATGGCACGTATATTTCGCTTGAGGTCTTCTCACAGTCTTTGGGAGACTATTGCGAGATGTGTGCCAGTTCTTTGGTAGGTGCTTGGTTTTTATTTAAGTTATTGTTTTTTTAAAATATTTGTCTTATGTGGAAAGTTTTTCCTAATCTGACAATTTCAAATTTTAGCTACTATAAAATAGTGATTTATCTAAAAAAATAAGAGTGGTATGAAAAAGACCGTGGTAGTTGGTTTCGCAGGTACCGTACTCGACTATGTCGGTAAGGGTGGGCAGCGTTGGGAGAAGTGGCGCCCTACGGTAGGTCTATGTATGCAGGAAGACTTGTTGGTGGATCGGTTGGAGCTGCTGCATGACTCGCGTAGTCGTGGCTTGTTTGAGCGGTTGAAGCAGGACATCGAATCGGTATCGCCCGATACGGAAGTAAGGAGTGTCGAGGTCAATTTACGAGACCCTTGGGACTTCGAGGAGGTGTACGCGGCGCTGCATGACTTCGCTCAGGGTTACGACTTCGATACTGAAATGGAGTACTACCTGATCCATATCACCACTGGTACGCACGTTGCGCAGATTTGCTGGTTTCTGCTGGCCGAGGCGCGTTACCTGCCGGCCAAATTGTTGCAAACCTCACCGCCGCGTAAGCGTGAAGGAGAGGGGGTGGAAGGTCGTTATTCGCTGATCGACCTGGATCTATCCCGTTACAACAAGATCGCCGCCCGTTTTGCCCGTGAACATGAAGAGACGGTGTCCTTTCTGAAGTCGGGTATTGCCACACGTAATGCCAGTTTCAACCGAATGATCGAGCAGATAGAACGGGTAGCCGTTCGTTCCAAGGCGCCCATCCTGCTTTGCGGTCCGACTGGGGCGGGTAAGTCTTTTCTGGCCCGACGGGTATATGAAATGAAGAAAGCGCGCCATCAGCTAGCGGGGCGCTTTGTAGAGGTGAATTGCGCCACATTGCGGGGCGACAGCGCGATGTCGGCCTTGTTTGGCCATGTGAAAGGCGCATTCACAGGGGCGCAGACGGAGCGGTCGGGTCTGCTGCGTAGTGCTGATGGTGGTTTGCTGTTTCTGGATGAAATCGGCGAGCTGGGGCTGGATGAGCAGGCCATGCTGCTCAAAGCGATTGAAGAGAAGCGTTTCTTTCCGTTTGGTAGTGACCGCGAGGCAGAAAGCAACTTTCAGCTGATTGCAGGTACGGTGCGTGACCTCAAGCAATGGGTGGCGGAGGGAAAGTTTCGTGAAGATTTATACGCACGGATAAATCTTTGGACTTACGAATTACCTGGGCTCGCTGCACGTACGGAGGACATCGAGCCCAATCTCGCGTTTGAGCTGGAGCGTTTCGCACGGGACCAGGGTGAGCAAGTGCGTTTCAATGCGGAAGCCAAGCGTGCATATCTACGCTTTGCGACCATGTCTGAAGCCAAATGGTCGGGCAACTTTCGCGAATTGTCCGCATCGGTTACCCGTATGGCGACATTGGCAGATGCGGGGCGTATTACCGAGGCGGGAGTTGAAGAAGAGGTGCAACGCTTGCAACGTGCTTGGCACGGTCAGACAGCAAATTCACTGGATGAAATATTGGGTAGTAAAGCTGTGGAAATCGACCTATTTGACCGTCTGCAGTTGGAGCGGGTGATCGAGGTCTGTCAGCAAGCGAGTTCCCTGTCCGATGCGGGCCGCCGCCTGTTCGAAGTATCGCGGCAGGAGAAAGCCACGGCTAACGATGCCGACCGGTTACGCAAATATCTGGCTCGGTTTGGTCTTGATTGGCGGCAGGTAAAGAACGTGGATCGATAGGTGTAAAAGTCGCTATCACATGGTCTTGTCAAAAATCGCCAGCTGCTTGTTTGGCCGCAACCGATACAGCTGCGCCGGTCGGTGTTTTCCTTGGCGGATGGCATCGGGGACCGCTTCAAGAAAGTCCAGATCGGGTAACTTGCGGCGGAACACACTCTTGTCCAATGTTGTGCCCAGAATGTGCTCGTAGGTTTGCTGCAGTTCTGTCAGTGTAAACAATGGCGGCAACAGGTGGCAGGGCAGGGCAGAGTAACTGGACTTGTCACGCAGGCGTTGTACCGCATGGGCCACGATGCGGTTGTGATCAAACGGCAAGTCGGGTAGTGCATCGATGGCAAGCAGTTCAAAGCGATGTCCGGCACTGGGTGCTATCAGGCTTTCGTGTACCAAAGCGTAATAGGTAATGCTGACCGACCAGCCGCGTGGATCGCGCACGCCGCCGCTAAAGGTGAAGAGTTGTTCCAGGTAGGGCGAGACGATGCCGGTCTTCTCCCGCAATACGCGTTCCGCAGCTGCCAGTGCGTCACGGTCTTCGGCTGGATGCAGATAGCCACCGGGCAGGGCCAGTTGCTGGGCATAGGGCTCCTGATCACGCCGTAGTAGTACGATTTTCAATGTGCTCTGGCTCAACGTGAACAACACGATATCTACGCTGACGATGATGGATTGCTTCATTGGTGTACCTCTTTATTAGATTCATTTTAACACTAACAAAGCAGCCTATTCCCTGGGAAAGCATATTCAAATGATAGAAATCCCAAAGCTTACCTTCGAAATATTATGTGACCTAATGAAAACACTTAGTGTCAATGTGAAACTAAGTGTGTCAGAATCTGCTCATCCAATTCGGCCAATGCCGGGGAAGCCAGCATGCATACCTTGGGTACGACCCATCTTCTGATCATTGATCCACAAAATGATTTTTGTGATATCCCTGGTGCTGCGCTGCCTGTACCGGGTGCAAATGCCGATCTGAACCGGGTGGCTGCGTTGGTTGCGCGTTTGGAGAGCCATATCGATGCCATCCATGTCACATTGGACAGCCACAACCCTCTCGATATTGCGCACCCAGCCTGGTGGCAAAATGCGGTAGGGGAATTGCCTGCGCCATTCACAGTTATCAGCGAGGCAGATGTTGCCGGCGGTTTATGGCAGGTGCGTGATCCGGTCAAGCAGGTCACGAGTCTGGCCTATGTGAAGACTTTGGCGGAGCGTGGCCGCTACCAGCTGATGGTTTGGCCCGAGCACTGCCTGATAGGCAGCTGGGGGCATAGCGTGCATGCCGGTTTGTTCGATGCGTTGATCCATTGGGGGCGCAAGCAGTTGAAGACAGTGAACTATGTAGGCAAGGGCCAGAACCCGGCTACTGAACACTATTCAGCCATCCAGGCGGAAGTTCCCAGCGTTGACGACCCGGCTACTCAGTCCAACCAGGACCTGCTGGGGCGGTTGGCGCAGGCAGATACCATTCTGGTCGTTGGCGAAGCGCTGTCGCACTGCGTAGCTAGTACGGTACGCGATATTGCTGACTATTTGGGGGCTGCCCAAATTGGGAAATTGGTACTGCTTACCGATTGTATGAGCCCAGTACAAGGGTTCGAACAAGCAGGTACGGCGTTTATTGCGGAAATGGCTGGGCGCGGTGTGCGTATTCAGAAGAGTAGCGATATTTCACTGTAGGAATCTGCTACTGCCGTAATCAGAACTTATACCTGCTCAAAAGGCTTGTACTCTCATATATCCCAAGCATTTTTACCTCGTGCACTATCTAGGTAGGTCGCGGTTCGCTGTAGATTGAACAAGTACTTAGCAATACTAGGAAAACCATGCGTGTAACTGACCCCGTCATCCAGTCGTTGCTCGACAACGATCTCTACAAATTCACGATGATGCAGACCATTCTGCATCAGAACCCCGAAGCGCAAGCGGAGTACGCCTTCAAGTGCCGTAACAAGCCGGAGATCCCATTGTCCGGGCTGCGGGCGGAGATTGAAGCGCAATTGGATCACTTGTGCAGCCTGCGTTTTAGCGAGGATGAGCTGGCGTATCTTGGCGGGTTGCGGTTTATCAAGTCGGACTTTATCGATTTTCTGCGGTTGTTCCAGTTACAACGCCGGTTTATTGAAGTATCGGTGCCAGAGGACAAGCCCGAGGAGTTGGCTATCCGCGTGAAGGGCCCGATGCTGCATTGCATGTTGTTCGAAATCTACGTGCTGGCTATCGTCAATGAAGTCTACTTTCGGCAGTTTCCATCGGAACCGAGTTGGGCAGAGGGTGAAGTACGGCTGGCTGCCAAGTTGGACCGGCTTAAGGCGTTTGCCAGCGGACCAGAGCGGCGCAACCCGTTTGTCTTTTTCGATTTCGGTACCCGCCGGCGTTATTCGCGGGTGTGGCATGAAGAGGTCGTGGCGACATTGGCCCGCGAGGCTGCGTCCCTTATGCGAGGTACCAGCAATGTGCTGCTGGCCAAGCGCTATGGCCTTACTCCCATTGGTACGATGGCGCACGAGTACCTGCAGGCGTTCCAGGCGTTTGGTTCGCGCCTGCGTGATTTTCAGCGCAATGCCTTGGAACACTGGGTGCATGAATACCGTGGCGATCTTGGCATTGCATTGACTGACGTGGTGGGTACCGATGCCTTCCTGCGCGACTTCGATCTTTACTTCTGCAAGCTGTTCGATGGCTTACGTCATGATTCAGGCGATCCGTTTGTGTGGGGTGAAAAGGCGCTGGCGCATTACCACAAACTACGTATCGACCCGGCCAGCAAGATGTTTGTTTTCAGCGATGGCCTCGATATGGAAGGCGCATTCGCCCTGTACCACCACTTTGCAGACCGTGTACGTACGGGGTTTGGCATAGGTACCAGCCTGTCCAACGACTGCGGCAAGGAGCCGTTGCAGATTGTGATGAAACTGGTGCGATGCAATTACCAGCCGGTAGCCAAGGTGAGCGACAGTCCGGGCAAAGGTATGTGCGAGGACGCGAACTTCCTGAACTACCTGCGTGACGTATTTGAGATTGAACAACAGTAAGCAATGTACCTATGGCTCTTAACATCGCCCTTGCACAACTGAACTACAAGCTGTGTGATTTCACCGGTAATCTGGTCCGTATCCGGCGTGCCATCGAACAATCGGCAAGCGCGGACCTGATTGTCTTCAGCGAGCTCTGCCTCTCAGGCTACTACCCGCAGGATATGGTTGAGGAACCCGGGTTTCTCGCGCGTCAGCAAGCCGTGCTGGACCAGTTGCTGGCCCTTTCGCGCCAGACCGCGGCGGCCTTGGTGGTCGGTGCAGTCACACCCAATACCGGCATGGGCAAACCGCTGCACAACAGCCTGTTGATGATTCGGCAGGGTGAAGTGGTGCTGACTTATCACAAGCAGTTACTCCCCACTTACAACATTTTCGACGAGCGCCGCCATTTCGAGCCAGGGCCAGATGCACCAGCTGTACTGGTGTTCAACGGTAAGCGTATTGGTTTTCTGATTTGTGAAGATGCCTGGAATAACGGTGGCAACGATTACACCATCGACCCTGTGCAGGCGCTGGCCAAGGCTGGAGTAGACCTGATCGTCAGCATCAACGCGAGTCCCAGTAATGTCGGCAAGCCTGCGCAACGGCATGGTTTGTTTGCCGATATGGCACGGCGCAGCGGTGTGCCCTTGGTGTATGTGAATCAGGTAGGGGGCAACGATCAAATCGTGTTCGATGGTGGTTCGTTCGTGGTGGACCCATCCCATGGGGTGGTGCATCAGCTGCCGTTGTTCGAGGAGGCTACCGAATCGTTGTATTTCGATGGATGCTTTCATCTGAATAACCAATCGCTGACTGTACCCGTCAGCGCAGCTATGGAAGAAGACAGCGAGTTCTACTACCGCCAGATTGTGCTGGGCTTGCGTGACTATGCCGCCAAGGTGGGCTTTCGGCAGGTTGTGATTGGCAGTTCGGGTGGTATCGACAGTGCCTTGACGCTGGCGCTGGCAGCCGATGCGCTGGGTGCAGAGAATGTTGTTGCCATTACGATGCCGTCGCAATATTCCAGTGTTGGCAGTGTGTCTGACTCGGTAGATCTGTGCCGTAACATCGGCGTAAGCCTGCTCGAACACCCTATCGCTGAGCTCGTTGGGAATTATCGTGGCGGTTTCGAGCACAATTTTGCGACCAAGCCATCACGGCTAACGGTGGAAAACCTCCAGGCCCGTATTCGCGGCACCATATTGATGGAGTATGCCAACCACTTCGGCCATCTGCTCCTGACAACGGGCAACAAATCCGAGATATCGGTGGGTTATTGCACCTTGTACGGCGATACCAATGGCGGCTTGAATATTATTGGCGACCTTTACAAAACCGAAGTATTTGCCCTGGCCCGTTACTACAACCAGCATCACGGCTGCGAGTTTATTCCGCTCGCCATCATCAACAAGGAACCCTCGGCCGAACTATCGGAAGGGCAGAAGGATACCGATTCCCTGCCACCTTATCCGGTGCTCGATGAAATCCTGAAGCTGCATATCGAAGGCGCACGCTTGCGGCCAGTTGAATACAGCGCCGCTCAGGCGTTTGTGCAGCAGCTGCAGCAGAATGGTGAGCAGGCGACGATAGACCGTATTCTGGGCTTGATCGCCAAGTCCGAATTCAAACGCCGGCAGGCTCCACCAATTATCCGGGTTCGTAACAGAGCCTTTGGCAATGGCAGGCAGATGCCAATAGCGGCGCAGCATTGAGCTGAGTTTTTCAAAGCCTGCTATACGTCAACAATATGGCGTTGGCAAAATCCCCGAAATGCTCATTTGCTCAGCAGCAGTAAATGCGGGTATGTGATTGCACTAAGCTGAATCTCGACTAGTTTACTTATCGAATTCTTGGCCCGATAAAATCAGGATATCTATTCCATGAACTTCGACGCGCTGGTCTACATCGGCCGTTTCCAACCTTTTCATAACAGCCATCTTGCCTTACTGAGGCAGGCTTTGGCGCAAGCACCGAAGGTGGTGCTGGTGTTGGGGTCTGCTTTCAGCCCGCGAAGTACGCGTAACCCATTCAATGTGGAAGAACGCCGGCAATTGATCGTTGCCAGCTTGGGAGCCGATGCGGACAGAGTTTGTTTTGTACCGATACGCGACTATTACGATGGCGAGCGATGGAGCGCCGCGGTGCTGAAGGCGGTGACTGCCGCCTTGCCTGCTGGGGCACGCATGGGTTTGTTCGGCCACTACAAGGACGATAGCTCTGCCTACCTTGAAGACTTCCCCACCTGGCCGCTGGTGCATACCGCCAATGTGGGTGGCCTGAACGCTGCCGATCTACGCAGACAATGGTTTGATAGCGCCGGGGCAGTGAGTGCCATGAGCCAACATCTACCCAAGCCAGTTTGTGATTTCTTGCAGACATTCGCCCAAAGCGAGGCGTTTGCCGAGCTGCTGGCTGAATACCGGTATCTGGCGGACTATCGCAAGACATGGTCGGTTGCTCCCTACCCGCCAGTGTTTGTCACCGCCGACGCGGTGGTGCGCTGTTGCGAACATGTATTATTGATTCAACGAGGGGGCATGCCTGGGCGAGGCTGCTGGGCGCTACCCGGTGGATTCCTGGACCAGCGCGAGCGGCTTGCTGATGCTTCCATCCGTGAATTGAGGGAAGAAACCAAGTTGGCTGTGCCAGAAGCCACTTTGCGAGCCGCCCTGTGTGACAGAGCGCTATTCGACCACCCGGATAGAAGCGTGCGAGGCAGAACCTTGACCCAGGCGTTCTATTACCAGTTGCCGTTATCAGCGCTGACCGCAATCGAAGCAGCGGACGATGCAAAAGCTGCCCGTTGGGTACCTATCAGCGCATTGGCAGCGATGGAATCACAGATGTTCGAGGATCATTTCATGATTCTCGATCGATTTATTGGGCTGCTACCAAACTAAACCGCCCAAAAGAGCGGTTTAGTTTGGTAGCAACGCGTTGAATGCAGCAGACTTCTTTTAGCCTTTGGCTGACTCGTCAGTCACACTCACCATCCAGTTAACACCAAAGCGGTCTTTCAACATCCCAAAGCAAGGCGACCAGAAAGTCTTGTCCAGGGGCATCGTTACTTGGCCACCAGTAACCATGTGGTCGAAGCAGCGGCGCGTGGCTTTGATGTCCGGTAGATCGACCGCTAAGGAAAACCCCTGGAAGTTACCGCTGTCGTTGCAATCACCATCGGACATCATCAGTACGCTGTCGCCGATACGCAGGGAGGCATGAAGTATCTTGTTCTCCATTCCTGGGCGCATATTCGGTATCGGTTCCGGGCTTTCCTTCATACGCATGATCATCTGCACTTCAGCGCCCAATGCCTGGCGGTAGAACTCGATGGCTTCCTCGCAACGTCCGTTCAAGGACAAATAAGCATGAACCTGCATAAACCCTCCTCTTGCTTGTCGTGGCCGGAACTTCAGCCGAAATGCACTGTGGGATGAAGCCGCACAATGCGTGAGTTATTCGCCTTTGTCGGTGCGTAGTATCGGCAACCTTGTACTGGTTCTTATGAGTAGTTTGAGTGCTGACGGATGGCACCGGCGTAGAGAAGGGATAGGAGCGATTCGTCGGAATAGCAATGTTTTTGGCGTGGCTGGGCTTGAGAATGTTGTTTGTTCTTACAGCACACCCAACGTCGCTAAGCAATTTCGTCCCAATATCAATCGCTTGGCGAGGTCGCCGGTTTTGGCTCGCGTAGCGATATCATCTTTATCCTGCAGGTCGATATTCAGCGCGAAGGTGTAGATTTTGTTTTCTTTTTCCACCCAGCCTACCCACCAGCCGATACCAGGCTCGGTATTGGCCGCCATACCGGTTTTGCCATACAACGTGTAGTTGGCTGTGCTTTCGAGCTGGAGGATTTCGCGGGTTTGGGTCTGGGTACGTTTGGAGAATGGCAGTGTGCCTTGTGCCAGCCGTGCGAGGAATCGGCTTTGCGCAACGGCTGAGATTTCGAGCGAACCGTCAACCCAGAAGCGGTCGATGGTCTTACCGATGTTGCCGTTACCGTACCCCACTGCATCGATATAGCCCTGCATACGGTCATGGCCAATACGTCTGGCCAGTGTTTGGTAGACCGAGAGGTTCGAAACCTTCATCGCTTCGCGCAAGCCCATGTCTTTTTCCCATGACTTCAGGAATTTCGGTTTGCCATCATAGGGAAAGACTTCGTCCACATCGCGTACCGCGCCACTTTCGAGCCCTGCCATGGTGTTGAAGACTTTGAAGGTGGAAGCCGGGGAGTAAGCCGTGTTTGCCCGGGCAGGGTTATAAACTTCGAGACGGTCTTTTGCGACGTCATAAAGTACAAAAGTGCCCGTTACGCCTAATGCCGCAAAGTCTTTGGCAAGTTCAGGTCGTTGTATGACTTCGGTCGCATGGGCCAGCAGCGGCAGTAATAAGCTGATGCAGAGGGCGGCAATACGTCGCATGGCGTTCCTTTCTTTGTTTCAGTGGGGTAAGGATGAATTTGTACGTTGCAGATCGGTGCGGATTATTGGGTGGGGGTGGGGCAGCAATGCGAAAACCTCAGCGTGAGAACAGCCGCTATCCTAGAACCCAAGAGCGGAGGTTTGCGAGTGCGCGGGCTGCCACTGAAGCCACCGCTGTAACGGCTGTCACATCGGCGGCATGCGCTGCGTATCCACGGCACAATGCCATCCATGACAAACAAGCCCGACAAATTACAAATAGAACTGACCTCCCCACAGAAGGTGAGTGGCAGTCGTGCGCCTTACCAATCGCTATGGATGTTGGTGCGCATGTGCCAAGCCCACCGAAGTGGCGAGGCCGACGGTCTGGTGCGTCTTGCCGAGTTGCGACAGCAATTTATCGATACCCGCAGCCTTCGCATGGTGGTGAGTCGGGCATACCGTGATTTCGCCCGCTGGGGAGTACGGGCGGGCTGGGGCGAGAGCTCGACGCGCGATCCACGCTTTCTGAACCCGGAAGGGCGTAGCCAGGGACCATTCTGGCTGCCATTGGAAGAAGCGGAGCGTATTGAGATTTGCGTGGAGGGCCGCCCAGCCGATGCCGGTGAAGTGGCGGACTTTCTGGGCCAGGCGGAGAGCGCACCTTTGCGTGGGCCCAGTGTGGCGCAGGGGGTGGAGTTCTGGCTTGCGCTTGCGATTGCGCAGCAGGACTTGCGCCAGGACAGGTTGTTGGCGGTATTCGAGCCTGATCAGACACCGGCGCAAGGCGCATTGGCGGGCTTCAAACAAGCGGCGGGGTTGGCTTCCGGTGCAGTACAGCAGGCCTTGGCGGCATTGGGCGAGGCGGCGGTGTGGCGGCGGCTTGATGATTTGAGCGCCGCCCGGCAAACCTTGGCCCAGCTGCGTCGCGCGCTCAAGGATGCTGGTGCGGATGAAGGGGGTTATCTCGATGCCATGGAACAGGTGCTGACAGCCTGGTGCGCCTATGCGCAACGTGACTCCGAACAGGCATCCGCCATTCTGGTGGGCATGTCGGCGAAAGAGCCGCGGGCTGGCGTGGTCCGCCACCATCCACGGGTACGTTTTGAATGGCACAACCTGATGGCGTTGATTCGCCGCTCGCGTGCGCTTGGTGGATCATCGGTAGATCTCGTAATACGCCGGCAGGAGGCCATGGCAGCTCAGGGACACTTTCATACTGCCTTGCAGGCAGCATTCGAATTTGGCTCGTTCGATGCCGCTCAGCAAGCTGCTGCCAATGCGGGGATGGCGGTCTGGTTGTTTGCAGGGCAGGGACTTTTGGATGACGTTGCCGATGCTGAAGCAACGGCATTACGCTGGCTGTTGCTAAGCGAATATCTTTGCCATTGCAGCCGCGGGGAGGGCCTCTCGGCCTGGAATGCCATCTATCTGATGCGAATAGCGCGTGGCCCATGCCCGAGTCTTAACACACCGACCCTGGCGCAATTCCAGGCATTGGAACCACGCAGCCCTGCCCAGCTGCAAGCATTGGCCGGTATGTTGCCGGGACTGGACAAGCAGGTACTGTTGCCGGACAGCTGGCTCAGCCTCGCTGAATCGCTGTTACAACTTCAGCGTGAGGGCAGGGCGCGTTACAGCCTGCTGCAGCGTTGCGGCTTATGGTTTGAGCACGCCTGGTATGCCTTGCATGTCGGGCAGCTTGCTGCGGCAAGGCAATCCTTGCAGCGGCTGACCGAAGAGATGCCGGCTTTGCCTGCAAGCGATAGGGCATTCTTTGTTGAGTCTTGGCGGATGTTGCCGTCTGTTTGAGGCAGGACGTGGGTAATCGAATGTCTTGGTTGATTCCACGATTCATACATTTCTCCCCAAAAAACCACAGAACTGCGCGCTCTTCCCTCCTGGAGCGCTTCACTGCCATATTCATCGGCAATCGGCTGCTAGAATCCCTTAGAACCTGTTCAATGATCTTACTGCGATCTTATGCGTAGCTGTTGATAGCTGCTGGTGCCAGATCGGAAACAGGTTCTGAGGATCGGTTCGCTGCTTGGTTACACAGCAAGATAGCGAGTGGACGCTCAAGCACTTCGCACCAGGAAGTTCGCAGCCCCGTATTCACGGACAGGTCAGTTCCCGCTGCGCTTCACCCCGCTGACAACTCAATCACTTTCGGGAGGGCTGGCCGGTATGAAACGGGTTATCTTCAACCAGAAAGGCGGTGTGGGAAAATCCACTATCGCTGTCAATCTGGCTGCTATTGCAGCGCATGAAGGCAAGAAAACACTGCTGATCGATATCGACCCCCAGTGCAATGCCAGCCGGTATCTGCTGGGCGAGGAAGCCAAGTCGGCAACACCCACACTGGCCGACTATTTCGAACAGACCTTGAATTTCAGTCTGTTTGCCAAGCCAGCCATGGCATTTGTTCACCCAACCCCTTTCGATAACCTTTCTATCATTCCGGCGCATCCGGAAATTGGCGAGCTGCAATCCAAGCTGGAGTCACGCCACAAGATTTACAAGCTGCGCGACACCTTGGCCGAACTCGCCAAGGAGTTCGAGGTGATCGTCATGGATACGCCGCCTGCTTATAACTTCTTCACCCAGTCTGCCTTGATTGCAGCGGATGCGTGCCTGATTCCTTTCGATTGCGATGATTTCTCGCGGCAGGCGCTTTACACGTTGATGAATAACGTGGCCGAGATTCGCGCGGACCATAACGATGACTTACGTATCGAGGGCATCGTGGTCAACCAGTTCCAGCCCCGGGCCAATCTGCCAGTGCAACTGGTGAACGAATTACGTGCCGAGGGGTTGCCTGTGCTGAACAAGCATCTTTCCTCGTCGATCAAGATCCGTGAGTCCCATCAAAGGGGGTTACCTATGATTCACCTTGATGCGCGCCATAAGCTCAGCCAGGAATTCCTGGAACTCTATCGCGAGCTGGACGTGGGCTGACCCTTTCGGACTGGGTTGATGAGTCCGCGCCTGCGACTAACAGTCTTGGTTTTCCTGGTGGGCTGCGGGCTGACACTGGGTGGTGTGTGCTGGTATGCGGAATCGGCGACTAAGCAGCAAATCAACCGCTTCAAGCGGGTTGCCAGCCAGCAGCTGATCCGGCAGGAACTGGCGCTACGGCGCGCACTGCTGAGCCTCGATGCAATGGAGGCGCTGTTTGCGAACACCAGTTTGCCGACAGCAGCACAGTTTAACCAGCTGAGCCAGATGTTGATCCACACCAGTGGGGTCGACAGCTTCGTCGTGGCTGAGCCTGTCAGCATCCAGGACCGTACAGAGTTTGAGCGGCGCTGGCGCACTATCTATCCGAAATTTTCCATTTGGTTTCGAGGGCCAAGCAGCCAATTTCTGCGATTGCGTTCGACAGAATGGCAGGACTTCCTACCGGTTATCTATGGCGAGAAAAGCGCACGGGCGCGTTTCGGACTGGGGCTCGATCTGTCGAGCGAGATCGAGCTGATACCGGATAGCATCCTCAAGCATCCGGGCAGTCGGGCGGTATCGTCGCCATTCTTGTTGGAAAGCGGCGAGTCTGCAGTGCTGGCGCTTACCTGGCAGCGCTATGGCGATCAGCGGCGCTTGTTGGGCGTGGTGCTGGTACCGGCACGCATACTTGCAGCGCATGCAACTTCCCTGCATTGGCAAGACGTGGCTTTTGACATCAGCCAGGTTGAAAAGACAGTGCCTCTGTCTTTAGGAACTGCAGATCGAAAGATAATGCCGCTGGCAGTACGCAAGGTCGCGTTCGGCGGAAGGACATGGCAGCTGGAAAGCCATTTGACCGTGCCCAGCAGGTGGTTGGACCAGCAGCAGATGCTGGCCATATTGGCGGGGATGGGCCTCGCGGCATTGTCCGCCATGCTGATGTGGCGCACCCGGTTAGGTAAGCGCGAACCGTCAGTCGATGTCGTTGCCTTGCAAAACGAATTGCTTGAATGGCAAGCCAAAGCCAATAGCGCATGCCGTAACGGTATGCGTTTGCAGACCTTGCTCAATACCACCGGCGAAGCAGTCATCCTGGCCGATAAAGAAGGCCGGATTGAACTCTTCAATGCAGCTGCAGAACGGCTATTTGGCTACGGCGCTACGGAAGTGCATGGCTTGGATGTCAGCATGCTGTTGGCCGATGCCCATCGCAATCAATATGAAACACGCCTTGGCGATAACCTGGCGGAACTGACCGCACAAGGCCAGACCTATACGTTGGTGGCGCAAAAGCGCAATGGTGTGGTGTTTCCGGCAGAGTTGCTGCTCAACGCTTTCGACGTGGGCGAAATGCGTTATTTCGTTGGCGTCATCCGCGACGTCAGCGACCGGCAGCGTGCCGAGCGCCTCTTATTCGAGAGCGAACAAAAATACCGGGCTATCCTCGATGCCGCACATATTGGCATCTATCTGCTGCAGAACGGGCAACTGCGTTACGTCAACCCGGCTTTCGCTGCGTATTTTGGGCGTAACCCGACTGATCTGATGGACCAGACCCTGGTAGGCTTGGTCGCACCTACATGGCGTGCCAGTCTGGTATCTGTGCTTGACCCAGAACAGTCCAGCGGCCGACCGACCGAAATCGTCATGCAGCGGCCCGATGGCAATTGCTTCTATGCCTTGATCAGCGCCCGCCCGACCAGCCTGAACAATCAGCCCGGTATTGCCGGCTCCTTGATGGATATCAGCGAACGCAAAGAGGCTGAAGAAGCCCGCCTGCGGGCAGAGATACGCAATGCGGCGATTCTGGGTGCGATTCCAGACCTGATGCTTCAGCTCGATAAAGAAGGCCGGATCATGGATTGCCGCGCCCAGCTGGGTGGCAGCGAATTCGGCTTGGGCCCGGATTGTATTGGCCAGTACTACACGTTGGGTCTGCCCAATGCGATGGCGATGCCGTTGCAGGATGCACTGAAGCATGGCCCGGTATCTCAACAGCATAGTTTCGAATACAGCTTGCTGGTGAAAACCGGTCTGCGGCAATTCGAGGCGCGGCTGACTGCCGCCAGTGATGGCGAATGGCTGTTGATGGTGCGTGACATTACGGAGCGTAAGCAGATCGAGGCGGAGCTGATTCGCCACCGCGATCACCTGGCTGAAATGGTGCGCGAACGAACCGCTGAACTGGATACCCTGTTCGCAGCCAGCCCTCTGCCGGCAGTATTCCTGAAACAAGGCCGCATTTTGGCGGTGAACCAGGCTTTCGTTTCTTTGTTCGGCTATCAGCAAGAGCAGTTGATAGGCCAGTTGTTGCTTGATAGCGATGAGCAATGGGGTGGGGCATTGGTAACTGATGGCCAACCCTTGCACGAAGGCAAGGTGGTGAGGCGAGAAGTGCATTACCACGCCGCAGATGGCAGCTCGGTGCTGTGTGAAGCCTTTGGCAAAGCGATCGACCCGGCGCAACCGGATGCGGGCTCGATCTGGGTCTACCAGGATATTGGCGAGCGGCGTGCGGCCGAAAAAGCCATGCAACGGGCCAAGGAGTTAGCAGAGGCAGCCAGCCGCGCCAAGTCGGAGTTTCTGGCCAATATGTCGCATGAATTGCGCACGCCCATGCATGCGGTGCTGAGCTTTGCGGAACTGGGTGAGCGGCGGGCTAATCACCAGCCGGATGATAAGCTGGGGCACTACTTCGGCCGCATCCGCAACAGTGGCCAACGTTTGTTGCAGATTCTGAATGACCTGTTGGATCTGTCCAAACTCGAGGCCGGCAAGATGTCCTACGACATGAAACCGATATCGATAGGTCCCTTGTTGCGGGAGATCGCAGAAGAGTTCGCCACCTTGGCTCGATCCCGTGCCATCAGTATCGAATTGCAGGAAGAACCCAATCTGCCGCTGGTGAATGGCGATGCATTACGTCTGGGGCAAGTACTACGCAATCTGGTGGGCAATGCGCTGAAATTCAGCCCGGAAGGGGGGCGCATCACCCTGCGTGCTTCTGTGGCTGATGGGGCATTGCACTTCTTCGTGGAGGACCAGGGTATCGGCATTCCAGCGGATGAGCTGGACGTTATCTTCGACAAGTTTGTCCAGAGCTCCAAAACCAAGACGGGTGCGGGCGGAACAGGGCTGGGACTTGCGATCTGCCACGAGATTGTATCGGCCCATTCAGGACGAATTTCAGCCTCGAATCTGAGAGAGGGCGGAGCACGTTTCCATGTTTGCCTGCCGATTTAGAGGGGGACCAAAGTCTGCTGTGTGTCAGTATGAAGACGACTCTGGGCTTTGACGTTACTGGCTACATTACCTCTGCCCGTGAGTGAATAAAGCCGGTGCGGATTGCTCCGACACCGGCTTCCTAGCAAAGATTACAAGTTCACGTCTTTAACGCAGTGATCTGGGCTGGAAGTACCCAAGCTCTTTCAAGGTATCAAGGTGCCGACATCTGAAGTTCAGAATTGCAAGAAACAGGGAGACCAAATAACCAAACAACCCTACAGATCTTGCAAACTCACTGGATTCACGTGGGCCTAAAGCAAACTCTGGCGCGAAGAAGACCAGAGCAAACATACACACAAGAGCTGCATACAATAAAAGCCCCAATATCAGTGGCAGTGGACGAGGTAGCCAAGCCACGAGACGAAGAAGCCAAGCATAGGCTTCTAGGGTCACGATTAACGAGATAGTCCAAACTGCAAAGTAGGCTAGTAATTGAAGCCACATAATGGAATGCGCTTGTTCTCACTTATCGGTTGCAGGAGCAACGGCCAGTTCCGAAGAGTTCACCACCACCGACTACTGCACCCTCGGCAACTGCGCCCAGAGTGTTTGCCGGCATCCTGCTCACTGACTGGCTACCTACGGTTCTGCCGATTTCGGAAAGGCGGATTATAGGCCCAACACGGCTAATCGCATGATTAAGCGGACCACCTATAGCTCCGCCTACCGCAGCTCCTGCAATTGCCGTAAGGTCGTAATTGCACCGGTCACCCGGGTCCTTTCCATCTATGATATTGCCTGCAAATTGGCCTGCTAGGCTTGCAGCTGCTGCACCAGCGGCACCACCTGCCCAATGCGATGCCCAGGGATTGACCAAGCCGATAGCAGCTCCGGCTCCAGCACCAACCAAAGCTCCTCTCCAACCACCAGAGATGTATCCGCCAATTCCACCCGCTATTCCGCCATAGATTGCGCCAGGGACCCCGACCTCTCCAGTTGGATCGACATAACTCAACGGATTGCCACCCACATAAGCATAAGTGTTGATCCCACCATCCAAGCCTATTGGGTCGCTCTGCAGGTACCGCCCACTCTTAGGGTCGTAATCCCGATAGTAGTTGTAATGGTTACCCGTTTCCTTGTCGAAATACTGTCCCGGGAAGCGCAGGTTGAAGGTGTACTTGGCGCCTGTACCTTCCGGGTCTTCATTGGCGTTAGACGTACCAAATGGTTCACCCAGTTCCCAGGCCCAGATGGTGCGTTTGGTGGCGTCGGTTACGAGCCTTGGCGTACCAAGGTGGTCGGTATGGATATTTCGTATGTCCATACCATTGTCTACCAGCGCAACTGGCGTATCGCCCAGGTAAATGTATTCACGCTTAACCACGCCCTGTTGGTCCGATTCAGCAACTAACTGGCCCCACTGGTTGTAGTGAAATACCATCGTTGTCCCCTGGAAGGTTTTGGCAACGCGCTCACCCAAGGCATTCAGGGTGAATTGTGCACCAGACGCTTCCACTAACCGACCACGGGCATCGTAGCTGTAGCTGCCATTGCCACTGGTACGGCTGCCGTTGGCATCGTACTGATAGACAGGGCTGGCGCCGTTACCCGAGCTGGCTGTCAGCCGGTTACTCTTGGCGTCGACGTCTTGTTTGAAAACGGCATCGTCACTACGGAATGATATGCGATTGCCATTGGCGTCGTAACCATAGCCTTGGCTTGCTGGGAAAGCGCTCCCACGACTTTGCAGGATTCGCCCATCTTTCCATTCGGTCAGGCGGTCGAGATTATCGTAGCCGTAGCTGTGGGTTTGCCCAATCGGAAGGCTTAAGCGTTGTAACAGCCTTTCCCACCAACCACCGCTGATTTTCTGGCTGGTGATGCGGCCTGCGATATCTCTGCCTAGCGTGAGCGTGCTATCACCCAGGCTAAGGCTGGTGAGTTGATTGAGATTGTCATAGCTGCTGGTACGAACTTCACCATTGCCAAAGGTCCACCCCGTTACCTGTCCGAACGGTCGATATTTCAGTTGCTGAACAACAATCTTCTCGGTAGCGGTACCTTGCTTGGTGGTGACTTTGCTGACTTGGCCCGCATTGTCGTAGAAATAGATGACGGTGCGGCCGCTGGGGTAGGTCAGCGTATTTAGCCGGCCTGCCGCGTCATAGCCATAGCTGGTCGTGTAATCCTTGTTCCAGACCGAACGTTTCTCACTGCTTACTCTGCCCAAGCTGTCGTAGCTGAAGCTGATCTTACCGGTCGGCGTGGCGATCTCGGTAATCATATCGGTGCTGGAGCCGTTTTCACCATAGGCATAGGTCTGTACCACGCCGTCTGCAAAGGTGACTTTGCTTCGGCGGCCTGCCGCATCGTAGTCGTATCTGGTTTCTTGATTCTTAGCGTCGGTACTGGACGCAACCCGCCCATCTACGTGATATGTGAACTTGGTTACGCCGGTATCAGGGCTGGTGATCTGTACCAGATCATCAAAGCCGTTGTACTGATAGCTGGTGATCAGGCCACGAGGGTCGGTCACGCTAAGCAATTTACCTCTGGGGTTGAAATCGTATTTGGTTACCCCCCGAAGCGGATCTGTAACCGTGGCAAGACGGTTGTGTTCGTCGTAGGTATAGATGGTGACCCTGCCAAGGTTGTCCCGCATCTCAGTGCGATTTCCCATTGGGTCATAGCCGTAGCTGGCCCAGCTACCGTCGGGCAGGGTTTCTTTCTGTAAGCGACCCAACACATCGAATTCTCGTTGAATGCTAGAAATCGTGGCGGCAGTAGCCGGCGTCAAAGCAATGTAAGCTGCAGCCAAAGCCAGCAGCAAAGGATAGGTGCGAAATTGCATGGTTTAGCTTGCTTGCGGAACAGGTTGAGTAAAGGCCAGCAGATCAGCGTCGATGCGCTTGGTTAGCGCACTGAGATTGCTGCTGCCTTCCTGGATTTCTTCACGGGTACGATTGCCGGCCGCATCAAGCACATAGCGGATGCTGTTGCCGAGCTTGTCGCGCACACCGGTTAAGCGGTGGGCATCATCGTAGGAGTAGGTCAGTTGATTGCCATCTGGCGTGGCGACAGTACTGAGTAAGCCTGTGGGGGCGTAGCTGTAGGCGGTCGTCAGCGTGCCGACCGTCTGACTGATCAAACGGCCCCGTGGGTCATAAGCCAAGGTAGTGACGACACCGTTGGGACTGGTGATGCTGAGTGGCAGGCCATCGGTATTGTATTGGGTGTAGAGGGTGGTTTTACCGTTCGGACCCGTTACGGTGGCCAGATTGCTCTTGGCGTCGTAGGTATAGGTAGTAACACGACTGGCTGGGTCTTTGGCGCTGGTCAGCCTATTTAGATCATCGTAAGTCCAACTCCAACTACGTGTATTGCCATTGGCCATGTTATACAAGGTCTTGGCAGTCAGATTACCCTTGGCATCATAGGTGTAGTCAGTAACTTGGTCAGGTTCACGAATACTGGTTGGAAGATGAAACCTGCTATGCCAGTTTGTGGTTACCACTCTTTGCTTAGGTTTATCCGCTGCTTCGGTTCGGCTTATTTCTTTATGGCCATGTTGCTGGTAGCTGTATCGGGTAACGATGCCATTGAAGTCAGTCTTCTCTGTCACGTTACCGAGATCATCGTACTTGAGCTGGCTATTGCTGGCGTTGCAGCCAGCGCCACCAGGCTGACTGTTGCCAGCGTTGTACCAATTTTTGCCTTGCTTAATGAATTGGTAACGGCGTGCGGCACCGGAAGCTGATACTTCATCAGTCCATTTAGCGGTGGCATCACCACCAAACGTCAGGGTAACCACCTCAGTACCGTTAGCATGTTCAGAACGAACAGCACGACCAGATTCATCATAAGCCCACGTTGCGAAGCGCTTTTGTGACTCATCAATAATGCCAGCCAGCAAGCCAGGCGCTTTGGCATCGTCGTATACATATTTGCGCTGTTTGCCATCGGCAAAGGTTGCGCTGGTCAACAAACCACTGGTGGTATATCCGTAGCTGACGCTGTTTTTGCTATTGGTTTCTACTTTTGTTAAGTGCTTATTGGCGTCATAGCTAAAAATCAAGGTATACGAAGAACCAACCTCACTGACCTGGCTCAGTAAGCCGTTCTGGTAGGTCAGGTTGTAAGTACGCCAACCCACATAGGCAATTGATGTCAAATAGCCCTTGTCGTTGTATTGCTCGGTGGCGGAGGGAGTAGTGATCTTGAAACCGCTCTTGTACAACTCGAATTTCAGATTGCGCCGATTGATTGGGTCTGAAAGCACACCTTCCCGATTCACTCTTACAGCAGAGCCGTCTGGTCTTTCGAGGCGGTAGTAACTGACAATGGGTGGATTATTGTTTTCCCCGGGCCAAGGAAAACTTGGATCAACATCACCAGGCTTGGCAATGACTGTTACGTAAAGGGGGAGGACACGCGCTTGCCAGTTATGATTCCAGCCTTTCCCGAGACCGTAATCTAAGGTACCCGCTGAACTGTTATAGGTGCGTGTAAAGGGAATGCGATTACCCGTGGGGAAATCCAATTCGCGCTGGAATTTATTACCGGTTGCTGTGTTGATTGGATTGCCTGACTTGTTATTGCAGGAATCTCCGCGATTTGCTTCATCCTCTTCACCGGGCTGTTTCTCATCTTTAGATAAAGGTTGGCAACGAGGTGCGTTGCTGGTTCCCGTAACAAGGTAGTGATCAGGTGGGCAAGGCGTGCACCAAGCATCGTCTGAAGTAGTGTTGATATACTTCATGGTGCATCTTGCCTGGATGTAGCGATCAGCATTCATATCGCACGTTGGAAAACCTGGGTGATTCCATTTCCAACCGGCTTGTGAGTAATCGCGACCTAAAAAAATCCAATCGTCTTTGACACAACCAGGCCCATAGCCCCGGTTGAATCTCATCGTGCCTTCCTTGGCGCCGGCAAATGTTTTTTCTGGATAGCCCTCGCCGTTATATAACCAGGTGGCCTCGCTGTAGTACGAGGAGTCGGCAGAGGTAGTAAGCGATGTCGCCATTAATAGGGCGAACAGAATCGGCGGCATTCCCTTGTGTTTGTATTTATTCCTTGGCATCTGCATTGTTCTAAATAGAAATTAGCTTCTGTAAGCAATTGAATTACCAGTGAAGGCACTGTATTTGGCCTAGCCAGCGGTAATCTGAAACAGAGTGAAAACTAAGGGTGAGAAACAATTTTCCAGGATCAATGAGTCTGCCAACAATAAAGCCAGTAAGGTAAAGAAGAGCCTACCTAATTGCGTATATCACTCGCATGGCGCATCGTTGGCAGAAAATACTTTCAAAAATCACGGGGCGCGCAGGTTAGCCGGCAGAAATGACCATGTCAATTTGCCAAGAAGCCGCAATAAGTAGGTATATGGATAGATATTTCTCATTAGTCTGGTCCAGGCTACTTGGCATGACTACATCAAACCTTAAAGTGACTTTACTAACCTCGCCGTACGGATTGCGTACGTTTACATCTATGTCATGCTCACTTACATAGATCACGTAGTTTGCAGGATGGCTGCTTTGGGTTTGGTTGGGTTTTTGGTAGCAGCTCGAAGCCCTATGTATTTCTACAAGCACGTTGAAAGCTGCCTTTCCCGTTGTTTTTACCCAGTCTGATATGAATACGCGGGGGGCTTGAATTCCCTCATAAATAATTTTCAAAAACGGAATGGACTCAGGCACATGGCGTTTCTGAGCCAACCGTGCGC
Organism: Chitinimonas violaceus; assembly: GCF_052601015.1. Lineage (NCBI taxonomy): Bacteria > Pseudomonadati > Pseudomonadota > Betaproteobacteria > Neisseriales > Chitinibacteraceae > Chitinimonas > Chitinimonas violaceus. Next base: position 82,394 of record NZ_JBQXDJ010000003.1, read on the forward strand.
CAGGGCTGCGGATGTACAGTAAGACAGTGAATAGGTTCTTGGCTATTGTGTACTTAGCCCGACTCACCGTTAAATCACGTCCCCGTGTCTGCACTGTGCCGACAAGACAAGAGATTAAGTAACCTGCGCTATGAACAAGGAAGCCAGAAATGGATGACAGTAAGCCAACGGTCCTGCTGCTCGTTGATGACGAGCCATTCAATCTGGAGATTCTGGCCGAGCACCTGATTGATGCGGGTTACACCATTGAATCCGCGGAAGATGGCGAGGCTGCCTGGGCTTGTTTGATGGCAAACCCTCAGCGTTACGAAGCTGTACTGCTGGACCGTATGATGCCCGGGCTCAATGGTATGGAAGTGCTGCGCCGCATGCAGGCTAATTCGCAACTCTCCACCTTGCCAGTGATCATGCAGACTGCCGTGGGGTCAGCCGAGGCGATACGGGAGGGGATGGAGGCCGGGGCTTATTACTATCTGACCAAGCCATTCGAGCGCGACATCCTGCTGGCGATTGTGGCGGCGGCGGTGGCGCAACACCGGACCCACGATTCGGTCCGGCGTGCGGCAGAGAACCCGCTTGAAGCCATGGTCCTGTTGAACAACGCTGAATTTTCGCTCAGTACTTTGGACCAGGCGCAGCGTCTGGCTGGTCTGCTGTGCCGCATGATAAAATTACCGGAACGTGCAGCGATGGGGCTGACCGAGTTAATGGTGAATGCGATCGAGCATGGCAATCTGGGGCTGGGTTATGCCGATAAAAAAGCCATGATGCAGACTGGCCGCTGGCGTGAAGAGGTGGAAGCCATGCAGAAGTTGCCCGAGTTCGCCAATAAGCGGGTTCATGTGAGTGTGCAACGTGAAGGTGACTTACTGCGGGTGCAAGTGTGTGACGAGGGTGCAGGTTTTGACTGGACCAAGTACATGCAGTTTGACCCGACCCGTGCTTTCGATCCGAATGGTCGAGGCATTTCCATGGCGCGGGCAATGAGTTTTGAGTCGCTCGATTATCAAGGTAAGGGCAACCAGGTTGTTGCCACTATCCGCTTGGCCTGACGGTCTTCAATGGCGTGCCAGTAACGAAGGTGGGTGGCGCGCCAGGCGGAAGCAGTCCAACCATTCTGCGTAAAATTCAGGCTGATCGCGCCTTCTCTGTCAGTTCGCCATACCGTTGCGCCTGCAGTCGTATATCGCTCTACCACCGCGTCGCGTGGATGGCGAAATGCATTGCGGTAACCATTGCTGGCAATGGCAAGCTTTGGTGCGACTGCCGAGATAAAGGGGGCGGAGGACGAACTGTTCGAGCCATGGTGCGGTATGAGCAGCACGTCGGTTTGCAGCTGAGGGTATTGCGCCAGTAATTCGGCTTCTTCAGCCCGGCCGATATCGCCTGGAATCATCAGGCTGCCTGCCGGGCTGCTGATCTTAAGCACACAACTGGCGGCATTGTCGCTGGTAGCAATGTCTTTTCGCGCCGGATGCAAAACATCGAAGCGTATGCCATCCCATTCCCATTGCTGACCAGCAAGGCAAGCATCGTGATTTGGCATGGGTAAATTGGCTGGTATCTGCTGTGGCAGCACACCCGATATCTTCAATGTGCGTACAGTTGAAAGCACTGCCGCTGCGGCGCCAATATGGTCGCTGTCCGCGTGGCTCAGCATCAGCATATCGAGTTGCTTTATCCCGGCTGCTCTGAGGGCGCCGGGCACCACCCTGCCGCCACCTCCTTCAGGGCCAGTATCAAACAGCAGGGCATGGTTTTGAGTTTGTACCAGTACTGATAGCCCCTGCCCGACGTCGAATGCAGTGGCTTGAAAGCTGCCGGTGGGTATTAGCGTCAATATCGGGAACGCGATCGGAAGTAACAGCAGCACACCCAGCCAGCGGCTTGGTACGCCACGTGGCAATAGCAGCACTGCGATTGCAAGACCTGCCGGCAGCAATGTCCAGCTTGCGGGTTGTGCTTGCGTCCAGATACCGCCAGGGTGTGCCAGCGGTGTCAACAGCGTGCAACCGAAGTCCAGTAGGAAATGGGCGAGTTTCAGCAGAATGCCTGTTGGTTCCAATGTCCCCAACAGCGCCAACGGCGTAACTACCGCACTGACCAGGGGAATAGCCAATGCATTGGCCAGCGGGGAACTGAGTGGGAGTTGCTGAAACAATATCAACAGCAATGGCAAGGAACCGAGCGTGGCAGCCCACTGGACTGCACCCCATTGCATGAGCGTGGTTTTCCAACCCTCAGCCTGATCCTGGTGGCTTGCCAATGCCCATAACATCGCCCCGACGGTAAAAAAAGAAAGCCAGAATCCCGCAGCCAGTACTGCCCATGGGTCATACAGTACGCACGCGCCCAGTGCGGCACACCATATGGTTGAGACAGCAAGGTGCCGGCCGGTGAGCATGGCCAAGGCTGCAGTCGTCAGCATAAACAGGGTGCGCTGGGTAGGAACTGAAAACCCCGCCAGCAGGCTGTAGATCAAGGCTGCCAATACGCCGGCCGCAAGCGCTACCCGGCGTGCCGGCCAACGTGCAGTCAAGCGGGTGGACCGACGCCAAAGCCATTCGACGACAGTGGCGAAAAGGCCGGCGACCAGAGTGATATGCAAACCGCTGATCGACACCAGATGCGTAATACCCGTGGCCCGGAACAGCTGCCATTGCGCCTGGCTGATGCCAGATTGTTCCCCCACAACCAGTGCGATAATTACCCCGGTGTAAGGACGCTTGTCCAGCACGTGTTGGATGCGGCTTGTCAGCGCTGCGCGCAGTCGGTGTAGTACGTGAACAGGGCTGAAGACAAAATCATTGAGCAGCTGGCGCTCCCGTTTGTTGACATTGCCTGTACCGCCTATGCCCTCAGCAAGCAGCCAGCCTTCATAGTCAAAGCCGCCAGGATTGGCATTGCCATGGGGTTGCTTCAGCTTTACCTGTAAGCTCCAGCGCTGCCCTGGTTGCCATTTGTCCGCAGGTCTGGCGTAGTCATTGAGTAGCAGAAGCGGTGGTAGACCAGCCGATTGCCCTGAGTCGGGTGCAAAGCGAAAACGCGGGCCATATCGTGTTGATTGGGGAAGCCCGACCACAGTACCGGTTACAGTGATTGCTTCGCCTTCGAGGCTGGGTAGGAGCCGTTCTGCCAACCGTATTTCGGCACGCCAGCTGGCATAAGCGATACCGAGGCTCGCTGCTACCAGTATCAGGGCGACAATACGGCAGGCGCGCCAATGGTGACCAACGATCGTACTCACACCTGTAGCCAGCAGGTAAGGCCATACTGTGGGCAGGCTGGCTTGCCACTGCAGCCAGACGACACCGGCGACGAATGCGATAATAGCCAGTCGCACGTTGTTCTCCGGTTTTTATCGTGTCTTTAATCCTAGCTGCCGAATACAGCCCCGCCATTATGTTGCCTCCCCTGGTTTGTTTTGCGCCCGAACGTACTGCCGAAGCTGCGTCGTTGGCTGCCCAATATGGCTTTCAACTACAAGCCGAACTACCGGATAACGGCCATGCTCTGGTATTGGATGCCGAGAAACTGGCGCTTTACAGCCTCGGTAAAGGCGCGCCGGGCCCGGTTTGGGTGGACTTTGTAAAAGGTGTACTCGATTGGCGGCGCAAACATGGGGGAGGGCGCGGGCAAGGTGTGGCCAAGGCATGTGGCTTGAAGGCTGGCGCGACACCCCGGGTGCTCGATGCAACTGCAGGCTTGGGGCGCGATGGGTTTGTACTGGCGTCGCTCGGTTGCGAGGTCGACCTGATCGAACGCTCGCCTGTGGCAGCCGCATTGCTAGCAGATGGCCTGCAACGCGCGAGTACAGAGACTGAGGTGGCGGCTGTCGTCGCCCGGATGCGCTTACACCATGGTTCGGCAGTCGACTTGCTGACCGCGTGGTCTGGTGAGTCGCCAGCAGTGATCTACCTCGACCCGATGTTCCCCGAAACACGGCAGAAGTCGGCGTTATCCAAGAAGGAGATGCAGGCGTTTCAGGCAGTAGTCGGTGCCGATGCGGATGCTGACCTGTTGTTACAGCCTGCACGCGCATTGGCCACAGAGAAGGTCGTGGTGAAACGGCCACGCCATGCGCCTTGCCTCGCAGGTATCAAGCCAGCCTATAGCCTGGAGGGTGATAGCGTGCGGTTTGATTGCTATCTGGCTGGTTGAGCAGGGACTTGGTTCTGATTAGGCTGCTTGGTCGAGTACTTCCACATGCTCATGGAAAATCGATACCGGTTTAACTTGAGCGGACTTTGACCTAGTCGGCAGGGTGGCCTGAATGGCGGCAACCAGCTGGTCTTCTAGCTGGTGGCGACGGCGGTACTGCGCGCGTTTTTTCGAAGCGATTTCGGCTACCGATTTTCGGCATAGCAGAACTGGGAGATCGAACCCGGCATAATTTGGCACGCCCCCCATTTCTTGCCAGAAACTGTCGTAATCGGCCGTCACGCGTTGGTTGCGTCGTGTGCTGTGCTGATAAATGTGGCTGCTGTTGCATGCAGCAACAGTCTGCTGCACGCCATGGTGGCGTATCAGGGCATACAGGGCGATGAGCACTGCCTGTTTAGGGCGCAGGCCATGGCACTCCTTCGTGGCGGTTTTTACCAATTCCAATCCCAATTCTGGGCTGGGACCCTGCAGGCAACCTATATTGACCGTCCAGTGTTTGCCAACTCTGTGTACCGAGAAAGCGAGGAAGGCCAGTGTTTCACCATTCCGTTCGAAATAAAGCGCTAGTTCGCCTTCCTTTGAGCAACGCTCGCAAGGGCGTAGAACAACGCGATAGAGGTTATCCTCGCAGTTCAACTGGGCTAGTTCTGCTTCGCCTTGGCGGTACATGGCTTGAACGAACTGCCAGGGCCAGTGAAAAAGCATCCAGTAGTAATGTTCGCGTAGCCAGCTCAGTTTTTGGGCGGTCGGCACGCTTGCACGAAGGTAAGGGCGCTGCAGTTTTAAGAGAATATGCGGCTGTTTCGTAACCAGTTCAGTCAACCGTGGGTCGGACTGAATCAGTTTCGCCCAGCCCATGGCCAGGGGGTAATGCGATAGGCTACGCAGAAGAAATTTCCAGCGGTTCTTCCCTCCGAGCAGCCGGTTGGGTTGAGCTAACAGTGAAGAGGCGCGGATAATAGACATCATAATTCGTTACATTTATAAATAAATTTGTAAGTAAATAAATGTTATCTGATAAAAAGAACCCGTCATATTGCCGGTGGTCGCAAGTTGGATACGGTGTTTGCGATTCGCTTAATCGGGCCGTTTGTAGCGTTTCAGGTCATAACCTGCATGCACAAATCGGTTGAGCGGCGCAGGCGCCAAGAATCTGGCCACGGCTGCGCAGCAAGATCATTAACCGGTTCCAAGAATCTGTTCAAAGTCTCGCGAGCTAGGGTGAGACAAGGCGAAAACAGCTGAGGAAGTGGAGTTTACGAGTGGTAAATGAGCATTCCGAGGATGTTTTCAACGCCGTATCGCTGACGCGGAGCGGACTTTGAACAGGTTCTAAGAGTTACTACTAGAAGCCGCGCCATTTAAAGGTGCGTTGGAGACAGAAATATGGCTATCAGCGTGTTCGATCTGTTTAAGATCGGCATCGGACCTTCCAGTTCACACACCGTGGGGCCTATGCGGGCTGCCCGGCAGTTCATGCAGCGTGTCGAGCGTGAAGGCAAGCTGGCGGATGTGGCCAGTGTCAAGGCAGAGCTGTACGGCTCGCTCGGTGCAACAGGCAAGGGGCACGGTTCGGGTATTGCCGTGCTATTGGGTTTACTGGGTGAAGAGCCACAATTGGTCGATACCGATGCGGTGCCGGGCATTGTGGCTGCCATCCGGTCGGACAAGAAACTCAAATTGATGGGGCAACAGCTGATTCTTTTTGATGAATCGCAGCATCTAGTTCTGCACAAGCGTAAGTCGTTGCCTTATCACCCCAATGGCATGATCTTCACGGCTTATGATGCATCAGGAGCCGAACTGGAACGCCGTGCCTACTATTCGGTGGGTGGTGGTTTCGTTGTCGATGAACATGCGGTTGAAGGCGGCTTTGCACCGCCCACCGCGGAGGTGCTGACCCATCCATTCACCACCGGGGCGCAATTGCTGGCCCTGAGCGAACGACATGGCAAGTCTATCAGTCAGCTGATGCTGGAAAACGAGATGGCCTGGCGCACCGAGGCTGAGATTCGGGAAAAGCTGCTGAAGATATGGAACGTCATGCAGGCTTGCGTGCAGCGTGGTTGTCGTACCGAGGGCATATTGCCGGGCGGGATGAAGGTCAAACGTCGCGCACCGGATATGCTGCGCCAGTTGTCGAGCCGGCCGGAAGCAGCATTGCGAGATCCATTGACTGTACTCGACTGGGTGAATTTATACGCCTTGGCGGTGAATGAGGAGAACGCAGGGGGCGGGCGTGTGGTGACAGCCCCAACCAATGGGGCGGCAGGCATCATCCCCGCTGTACTGCACTATTACGCCAACTTTGTGCCCGGCGCCAATGAGGACGGCATTGTCCGTTTTCTGTTAACGGCTGGTGCGATAGGTATCCTGTTCAAGACCAATGCATCGATTTCGGGTGCGGAAGTCGGCTGCCAGGGAGAGGTGGGTTCCGCCTGTTCGATGGCTGCCGGTGCATTGTGCGAAGTGTTGGGTGGCACGCCGGCTCAGGTCGAAAACGCAGCGGAAATTGGTATGGAGCACAACCTGGGCCTTACCTGCGACCCGGTTGGTGGTTTGGTGCAGGTACCGTGTATTGAGCGTAACGCTATGGCTTCCATCAAGGCCATCAATGCGGCCCGTATGGCCTTGCGCGGTGATGGTACGCACTTTATTTCGCTCGATCGGGTAATCCGGACGATGCGTGATACCGGCCGCGACATGCACATCAAGTACAAGGAAACTGCCCGCGGTGGTTTGGCGATCGATATCGTCGAAGTACCGGTCAACGTAGTGGAATGCTGACCCGTCCTCAGTATGGTTGAAGAAGGCAGCCCCTTCGAGAGAGGGGGTACCCTGTATCGTTACAGATAGCCTTAAATAGGCTTGGATCGATTCACCACAACCAGAACCATGTTATCCAGCCCAGATCAATCACTCCGCAAGCCAAGGTGAGGCAGAGCCAAGCCAAGGTGCACCGGGTAAGCGTGTTGCTGTATTGGCTGCAGATTCGCCAACCCAGGTAGAGCGTCCAAAGTGTCGCCGTGGCCAGCAATATGGCGCGGGTGGGTGAAACCCAGAACAGCGGTACGTGCTCTGCCTTCAGCAAGGTAACAGTGGTTGCGGTTAAGCCGACGAACAGGCCGCAACCGGCCAACGGTACAAGGCTGAGCGCAAGGTGGTGAAATACCGTGCGTCCGGCACCGAGAATACGGGTGGCAAGCATAAGCAGGCCAGTGACAATGCCACCCAGTACCAGCATATTCCCCAGCATGTAACCCAGCAGCACTGCGCCATCCAGCCACGAGAAACTGTCGTTCAGCTCTGGGTAATGCGTAAGCAGCCACCAAGGCGCGCTGTCGTTGAAGGGCCAGAGGATGTCGCGTTCGATCAGCCATTCGGCGAGGTATTGCTTGGTATGGATCAACCAGGGGCTGGCGGACCACTCAAACGCACCCATCGCCAAGCCGATCATGCCGAATATCAATAGCAGGCTCTGCCAAAGGTTGGCGTCCTGTCTTCCTTGACCGAGGATCTCGCTGTTGGGTAAGCGGCCCTCCAGTTGGATGGCATTGCGGTGTCCGCTGCATCGGCCACAGCTATGGCAATCGCTCGCGCTGTCGAGCGTACGCAAGGGCAGCAAGGGGGCACAATTGACGGCAGGTGTACGTGTACCGAGACTGGCCTTCCAGGCGGCTTCGTCGGCTCGAAAGTGCAATGGTGCAAGCTTGGCCAACAGGCCGAACACACCATTTACCGGGCACATATAGCGGCACCAGACGCGCTTTTCGCGTGCATAGAGCAACCCCATGATGACGGCTGCGATGGTGGAACCGCCCAGCACTACCAACACGGCTTTGGGGTACTGGTAGACGCTGATCAATTGGCCATAGATTGTGGTACCGGCAAAGGCGACAAAGGGCCATCCACCCCAGCGCAACCAGCGTGGAATAGGGCGGTTGAGTGACCACCGGCTGGCGAATTCGGTTAGCGCGCCTTCCGGGCAGAGCACGCCGCACCAGACCCGGCCGAGCAAAACCATGCTGAGCAGTACAAACGGCCACCAGATACCCCAAAAAGCAAACTGGGCGAATACAGTCAGGTTGGTAAAGACATGTGCAGTCTCATCGGGTACGGGCAGCATGGCGGGCCCGATCAGCAGGATTGCATAAGCCAGGACAACCAGCCACTGCAAACCGATTATCCAGGCTCTATGGCGGCGCATGGCTTCTCCCAAACCTGCCAGGCGCTGACGGGAAGAAGGGAGCTTGGGATGGAAACTGATGATTTGCATGGCGTTGGCTAGCAAGGGGATATACCCCGGTAAAACGAACTCAGCTTTGCGCGGTGCTTGGCCGACGGCGTAGCAGCCATAGCATCAGCAACCAATAGGCAGCCAGACAGAGCAGCGTGGTAAGTGCAGGTTGCGCCCGGTAGCCGGTCAGGTTTGCAGCCAAGCTGCCAACACTGGTGCTGTCGTCCAACAGCCAAGCGCTATGCCAGATAGGGTCGGCCAACGCGGGGAGCCAACCAAACGAAATCATCCGCTCGATGCTGCCTACCAGCAGACCACCCGCCAGAAGCAGCAACATGGCTTCGGAAAATCGGAAAAAGGCTCGCCAGGAAAACACTTTGCCGCCTAGCTGCAGCAACCAGAAGGTGGCGAACGCCAAGATAAACCCCAACAATGCAGACCCTGCAAAGGCAGCGATCTGCAAGCCTTGCTGCGCCGACCCCAGCCCCCAAAGGAAAATAACGGTTTCGCTACCTTCGCGGGCGATCGCCAACGCAACTAGGGCCAGCATGCCCCACCAGTTTGCCTGCTGTGCGCGTTGCGCCATGCTGCTTTCCAGGTCTCGCCGAAGGGTGCGGCCATGGTGCCGCATCCAGAAAACCATTTGTACGATCAAGCCTGCAGCTAAGAGCATCATGCCTAGTTGGAAGTAGTCCTGCGCTTCGCCTTCAAAGAACTCGGCAAAACCGAGGATAGCGCTACCCAACAGCAGTGCCAGCACGATGCCTGCACCTATGCCGCCCCAAAGGAAACGCCGACCGTGCGCAGCCTCCGGATGCGTGCGCAACCATGCGTACAGAATGCCGATAATCAGCAAGGCTTCGACGCTTTCGCGCCAAACGATGAAGAGGACCTGCCCCATCATGATGAGTTCCTTTTGCTTACGTGCAGAACGGGGTGGGTGCTGCTTACTTGATGGTGAGTACACCCTGGCTCGTTGCCGGGTTGTAGTCGTCAAAGAATTTGTATTGGCCGGGCGATGGCGAACGAAGAACCACCACCGACTTCGCCCCTGGGCCGAGCACCTTTTCCTTACGTAGACTCAGGCTTTCGAATTCGATAGGGGTATTGCCGGCATTGCTGATTTCGATCCGTATCGTTTTACCAGCAGGCGCGGTCAGGTTGGGCGGGAAGAACTTGCCGTCACGTGCTACCAGTTGCAATGTGACTTCTTCACTGGCTTGGGAGACACCGATAGCGGTGATTAAAGCTGCGAACAGTAGGGACGTTTTCATGGAATATTCCGACCCTTTGCTGCCCCTTTGAATCGATTCTAAGAACTGATTCAAAGGGGCAGGCGGGTTTCAGTATTACGCTTACCCCATCAGCTTTCTGTGGTGTGGGCAACAATAGGGCTTCCTGGGTAAGGTGAGGTAATCAATAGCCGCCTTTTTTACCGGTGCCGGCGTAGACAAACTCATAGTTCAAATCCACCGGCTTGAACCATTCACCTACGCCGGTTTCCTTGTCTACATGACGGCCATAGTGGGCATGCGGGTTGGCACTGGGCGGCAGGACCGATATTTTCAGCTTGTACTTGCCAGGGCCCTGCAACTTCAAATTGTCGCCGTAGTGAGGGCCATCGTTGGCCACCATAGGCATTAGCTCCCCGGCCTGTTTGGCGCCCCCTACTTTTTGCAGCTCATACTTCACCAACATATAAGGCAACCAGTCACCTTCGGCGTAACCATTCTGGTTGTTCTTCGTAGCATGCACGTCGACTTCGAGGTGGATATCCGACTTGGCTGCATCCAGCATCATGCCTGCTGGCTCCATCTTCACTGGTTGCAAATAGACTACTGCCACTTCCATGCCGGCTACCAATTGAGGTTTACCTACGGGGGTTTCGGCTGCCATTGCGCAGAGTGGTGAGAGGAGGCTTGCAAGCAGAACAGATTGGAACAGCGAGCGCATGAAAATAGAACCCTTTCAAGAAGAAACGTACAGACAAAGAGTAAGTGTCTGGTTACATGATGCTGTGGACAGTCACTTGGTAAAAACGAGGTAGGTGCATTGAGCAGTGGGAACTTATTCAGAACTTGCTGGCGCACCTGTAGATTGTTTGATCAGCCCATGAGTTCTGATCACGACCTTCAGGCAACCGCGTCCAGGTACTTAAGCGGTTGTATCTAATGGAGTAGAAGTATTAGAAATTATTCTCATTCATTATACTTAAGGTTTGCTTAAACAGCCAAAGCGTTATATGACTTTCTGCCGTGTCAGTAGCCTTAGTCTGCTTTTCATCCCCTGTATACAGCGTCCTGTCGTAGACCCGAATACACATTGAAAGCGAGGCTGTTAAGCTCTGTGAATGCTTTACTTCTCAATCTATGGAGGCTTTATGTCCGGGCATATCGTGTTGCCAGAACAGACCGAACGCACGTTGAACCATCTTGTACTCGCGGTTTACATCCTGATTGCCATCTCACTGTTTACAGCATTGGCAACCGGTATCGTCGGTGTGCTGATTGCCCACCTGAAGCGTGATGAGGCGCGCGGCAGTTGGCTGGAGTCGCACTTCACCTGGTTGATCCAGACTTTTTGGTATTCGATAGTGGGTTATGCCGTGGCTATCGTGTTGTTTTTCACAATTATTGGTATTCCATTCGCTGCCATTCTCTGTGCTGCAACCTGGATCTGGTCGTTGTACCGCTTGGTGGTGGGTTATGTGAGCTTTAATCAGGCGAAGGCATTGGCTGTATGAGAGTGGTGCTGCAACGGGTGAGTCAGGCGTCCGTCGCCGTGGCAGGGCAGACAGTAGGGCAAATCGGTCAAGGTTTGCTACTGCTGATTGGTGCCGAAGCGACGGATAGCGATGCCGATATCGAATGGCTAGTGCAGAAAATCGCCAAGCTGCGCATATTCGGTGACGAAGAGGGCGTGATGAACCGATCGTTGCTCGATACTGGTGGTGAGGTACTGGCAGTCAGCCAATTCACTTTGTTCGCCAGTGCCAAGAAGGGAAACAGACCATCTTGGAGCCGAGCTGCACCGGGCGCTATTTCGCAGCCATTGTTTGAACGATTCGTGGCGGCTATGACTACCGCGATTGGAAAATCCGTACCAACCGGTGTCTTTGGTGCCGATATGCAGGTAAGTCTGGTCAATGATGGCCCTGTAACGCTGATGTTGGACTCCAGGGCGCCAGAGTAAAGGCACCTTTAGAGCTTGCAAAGTCTCGCTAGCTAAAGCAAGACAAGACGAAGACAGCCGAAGAAGCGGAGTTTACTAATGGTAAATGAGCATTCCGAGGGTGTTTTCAACGCCGTATTGCCGACGCATGGCAGACTTGAAACAGACTCTTAGTGCTTGACACTTCGGCTTATTCGCACCTAGAGTTCAGTCCATAGCGCTGATTTGACCTAACAGCTTGCGGGCGCTTAATAAATTCGGCTAAAGCGTGGGACGCTGACCTTACTGCTGCCTTTGCAGCTCAGATAGCGCGAACCCGCTGGCCACTGAAGAGTGCAGCGGGTTTTTTGTTTTTCAGTTTTTGTACCAACGCGCCGATTTAATCGACAACTTGCGGGGCGCGTGGCGGGTAGTCCGCCGAACCAAAGCCGCTAAAGCGCCGCCCGGCAACGGGCTTCGCTGTCACTAACCAGCGGGAGTTTGCCCATGTTTGATTGCCTCGATACCACGCCTTACAACAGTGTTAACCCACTTCCTACCACAGCTGTACCGGAACCTGCTCAATCCCCACCAAGTGCGTTGCAACTGGCGCGTCGTTACCCGGGGCGTAGTTGGCTATGCTTGTGGCCAAAGCCAGGCTATGAGACCCAATTGGCCAAGGCGCGCGAGGTAGCACTTTACCTTGATGCCGAAGTGAAACGGCAGGAGGATGGCAGCCTTCTGATTCTGGATTTGTCGCTGAACGAAACTCTGGCAATCAGCCAGCGGTTCGGCCGCGTGCTGGCAAGTGAGGCGATGATTGCCCAAGTAGGAGGATAGTCATTTAGAACCTGTTCACGATCTTGCTGCGCAGTTGTAATCAGCGTTCATGTGCTGTTTGCGACAGGTAAATGAACAGGTTCTATCGATTTCCGGTACGGCGAAGCCAGTCTCCGAAAGGCTGTACCTGTATAGACGGCTTGGTACGCGTACAATATGCGCCCCTATACCTCGCAATGCGCAATTTCCCCTATGTCGCATACCCTTGAACACAATACGACAATCAAAGCCGAAGCCCTTGCGCTTTGGCAGTTGTCCTGGCCCATACTCGTTGGACAATTAGCCAGCGTGGGCATGGCTGTGGCGGATGTCGCCATGTCTGGCCACGCTTCGGCACAGGATCTCGCTGCGGTGTCCCTTGGTGCTTCGATCTGGACGATTCTGCTGGTGACCCTGATGGGTGTCATGATGGCGGTCAATCCCATCGTTGCCCACCATGTTGGGGCTGGCGAATACGAGCGGATTCCCCATGTGGTACGCCAAGCGCTTTGGAAGGCATTGGGAATCGGCTTATTGGCGATGGTGGCTGCCAATGTTTCAACGTTGGTGTTCGACCATATGCAGATCGAGCCGATTGTTGCCGAGAGAGCCAAGCAATTCCTGCATGTGATCAGCTTTGCCTTGCCTGCGTTTGCCTGCTACCGGGTGCTGTATGGATACAGTGCCAGTCTGAATGAAACCAAACCGATGATGATGATCGCTTTGGGGGCACTCGCATTGAATGTGCTGCTGAACTGGATGCTGATCTATGGCAAGTTCGGTTTGCCAGCCTTAGGTGGAGTAGGGTGTGCTTTCGCCACGCTGGCGTGCGTCTGGTTCAACCTGCTGGCAATGGTATGGTGGATGAAACGGGCGCCGGTTTATCGCAGCTCCTGGCCACTAGACCGTTTTGAAGCACCGCATTGGCCTGAGATTCGCAACCTCCTCAAAATCGGTTTGCCTATCGGTGTTACCTATTTTGCCGAATCCAGCTCCTTTGGGTTGATTGCGCTGTTAGTGGCTGAATTTGGTACGGTCCAGGTTGCGGCGCACCAGATAGCACTGAATTTTTCGTCGCTGGTCTTCATGGTGCCGATGAGTCTTGGGGTGGCGATGCTGACGCGCGTCGGGCAGGCGTTGGGTGAAGGCAACCCGGCTGCTGCGCGGTTCCGTTCGTGGGTAGGGGTGGGATTATCGTTCGGCTTTGCGATTGTTTCGGCGTGCCTAATTGCGCTTTTCAATCATCAAATTGCGGGGCTCTACACTTCAGATATCAGCGTGGCGGCAATTGCAGCCCACTTGCTGGTATTTGCCGCAGTCTTTCAGTTGTCTGATGCAACCCAGGTTTCCACCAGCTGTGCGATCCGGGGGTACAAGGTTACGCGTCCGCCAATGCTGATTCATCTGGCTGCTTTTTGGGGCTTCGCGCTGCCGTTGGGTTGTGTACTAGGCTTGGCTCCTGCATGGTTACCCTGGAAGCCGGCTCAACCCATGGCTGCAGAGGGATTCTGGATTGCACTGGTCGTTGGGTTGACCGTTGCGGCGTTGGGTTTGACTTGGTTCCTGGATCGACTGTCCAGACACCGTTTGCTGCAGCCTGTCTGATTTCTCATTGATTCAAACAAAAAACGGCCTGCTTAGGCCGTTTTTGTTTAGTAACAATTAGTCCGTCAGACCCTGAAACAAGGCAGTGGAAAGATAACGCTCACCAAATGAAGGGATGATCACGACGATCAACTTATTGGTGTTTTCCGGCCGGCTGGCAACCTGCATGGCAGCCCATACCGCAGCGCCGGAGGAAATACCAACGAGCAGTCCTTCTTCCGTTGCCATGCGCTTGGCAATGATGAAGGCATCTTCGTTTTTTACGCGAAGGACTTCATCGTAAAGGCTGGTATTGAGTACTGCCGGCACAAAGCCCGCACCAATGCCCTGGATGGGGTGGGGTCCTTTGGTACCGCCGCTGAGCACCGGGCTGGCATCGGGCTCAACGGCAACCACCTGAAATGTTCGCTTACGCGGCTTGATGACTTCGGCCACACCGGTAATCGTGCCGCCTGTGCCGACACCGGATACCAGGATATCGACTTGGCCATCAGTATCCACCCAAATTTCTTCTGCAGTGGTTTCCCGGTGAATTTGGGGGTTGGCTGGATTTTCGAACTGTTGTGGCATAAACCATCTATTGGCAAGCGACAGTTCCCTGGCTTTGGCAACCGCGCCGCTCATCCCCTCGGGGCCCGGTGTCAGTACCAATTCTGCACCGTAGCCACGCAGAAGCGCCCGTCGTTCCTTTGACATGGTCTCAGGCATAGTCAGTACACATTTGTAGCCACGGGCAGCGCACACCATTGCAAGACCAATACCGGTGTTGCCGGAGGTGGGCTCTACGACCGTATCACCTTGCTTAAGCGCCCCACTTGCTTCTGCCGTATTGATCATACTCACGGCGATGCGGTCCTTCACGCTGTGCGACGGGTTGAAGAATTCCAACTTGGCGACAATTCGACCGGGTAAGCCTTGGGTGATGCGGTTTAGTTGCACCAGCGGCGTGTTGCCAATCAGCTCGGTGATGTCGTGTGCGATGCGCATGAGAGGTTCCTTCGGTATTCAGTAGCCCGTGCAGAGTTGCGATTGTAGGCCTATTCGTTTGTGGCGCTACAATGCCCAAGACTCAATAGCAAAGCTGGAAGTTCATGAAGATTTATACCGTTGGTGGCGCTGTGCGTGACCAGTTGTTGGGTTTGCCGGTCAAAGACCGTGACTATGTTGTGGTGGGGGCGACGCCAGAGCAGATGCTGGCAGAAGGGTTTCGGGCCGTGGGCAAAGATTTCCCGGTTTTTCTGCATCCACAGACCCAGGCTGAATATGCGCTTGCCCGCACTGAACGTAAGTCTGGCCGTGGTTACAAGGGCTTTACGGTTTATGCTGCCCCTGATGTGACGCTGGAAGATGATCTGGCCCGGCGCGACCTGACCATCAACGCTATGGCGGAAGATGAAAGTGGTGAGTTGTTCGACCCATATGGCGGTCAGGAGGACTTGGCAAGACGCACGCTACGGCATGTTGGCCCGGCTTTTGTGGAGGACCCGGTACGCATTCTGCGCTTGGCGCGTTTCGCAGCGCGTTTTGGTTTTTCTGTTGCGCTTGAAACGGTGGCTTTATGTCGTGAGATGGTTGCGATGGGTGAGGTTGATCATCTGGTGCCTGAACGGGTTTGGGCGGAGGTAGCCAAGGGCTTGATGGAAGAGCAGCCGTCGCGCATGTTCCTGGTGTTACGCGAATGCGGTGCATTGGCAAAACTGATGCCTGAGTTGGATGCGTTATGGGGTGTGCAACAACCTTCACAACATCACCCGGAAATAGACACGGGTGACCATGTGATGCGTGTACTGGATTATGCCGCCAGCCAGAACTGGCCTTTGGATACACGTTTCGCCGCGCTTTGCCACGATCTTGGCAAGGGGCTGACGCCACAACAGGAGTGGCCTCGCCATATTGGGCATGAAAGCAATGGTGTTGCGCTGGTAGAGGCGCTGTGCGAGCGTATCAAAGCGCCGAATGATTGTCGTGATCTGGCAATGCTGGTTTGCCGTGAACACTGCAATATTCATCGCGCCAAGAAGTTGAGATCGACCACGATACTGGAGCTGCTGGGACGTTGCGATGCTTTACGAAAACCAGACCGATTCAAACGTCTGTTGGATGCCTGCATTGCCGATGCACGTGGCAGGAAGGATATGGAAGCCGAGCCTTATCCACAGGCTGAATACCTGCTAGCCTGCCGTGATGCTGCATTTGCGGTGGATGCCGGGGCAGTGGCTGCGGCTACTGCCGATAAAACGCTGATACCCGAGGCAGTACGCCTTGCCCGATTGGCTGCATTGCGGGCAATGGGTAACCCGGATTAATAAGGAAATATCATGACATTACTCGCTGTTTGGTTGATCAACGCGGTCAGTCTGTTATTGCTGACATATCTCATGCCGTCTATTCAGGTGGCCAGCTTCTGGAGTGCATTGCTGATTGCGATGGTGCTGGGCTTGGTCAATGTGTTGATCCGGCCTGTGCTGCTGGTATTGACCTTGCCGGTGAATCTGCTGACCTTGGGTTTGTTCACCTTGGTAATCAACGGATTCTGTTTCTGGCTGGTTGCCGAAGTGTTGCAGGGCTTTAGCATACCGGGCTTTGGTACTGCAATTGTGGGAGCGCTGGTTTACAGCGTGATCAGTTGGCTGGCGACCACGCTTTTGCTGGGTACGAAGTAGAGCCATGTTACTCAGGCGTATTCATGCCACTTTGTTACGGGGTGGGACGTCAAAAGGGGTATTTTTTCTCACAGACCATCTACCCAGCGACCCATCAGTGCGGGATCGTCTGTTGGCCCGACTGATAGGTAGTCCTGACCCTTATGGGCGACAGATCGATGGCCTGGGTACGGGTATCTCATCCACCAGCAAAGTGGTGCTGCTCAGTAAGTCCAGCCGACCGGATTGCGATGTGGATTATTTGTTCGGCCACGTGGCCATTGAGTCGGGTTTGATTGATTGGTCAGGCAGTTGCGGCAACTTGTCTGCTGCAGTAGGGCCTGCGGCAATATTGGATGGATTGGTGAAAGCACCGCGCGACGGTGAAGCGAGTGTGCGTATCTGGCAGGCAAATACCGGTAAGCGCATCTTGGCCAGGGTACCGATGTGTGACGGCGTGCCAGCCCAGTCAGGGAGTTATCATCTGGATGGCGTTGCTTTTAATGGGGTGCCGATCCAGCTGGATTTCCTAGACCCTGCCGGCAGTGCTTCAGGAGGCTTGTTCCCCACTGGGCAAGCCTGTGATTCGCTTGATATTCCTTCTTTAGGTCCGCTACCGGCTACGTTGATTGATGCGGCTAATCCCCTGGTGATTATACGTGCAGAGGATTTGGGGCTGACTGGTCTTGAGATGCCGGTTGAACTCAATGCGGATGAGGTAATGCTGGCCAAGCTGGAACTGATACGCCAGTACGGATCGGTACGGATGGGGTTGGCGACTACATTGGCGGAAGCGGCTGCCCGGCCAGCAACACCCAAGCTTGCGTGGATTGCGTTGCCTAAGGATTATCTGGCCTTGGATGGGAATACCGTGCAAGCGCGGCAGATTGACCTGATGGCGCGTACGGTTTCAATGGGCAAATTGCACGCTGGGTTCACTGGCACCGGTACTATCGCGCTTGGTGCGGCAGCTGCTATGCCGGGTACGTTGGTATCGACATTGATTGATGGTCCGCTTATTGGTCGTGCGCTGCAGTTTGGTCACCCTAGCGGAATCAACGAGATCGAACTGGTGTTGGAGGCGGGGCAGATTCAGGCGGCACGTATGACCCGAACTGCGCGGGTTCTGATGCGTGGGGAGGTCTGGCTGCCTGATTAGGGAGCCACGTGTGTATTACGATTTGGCGGGTGGTTTAGGGGCAACCGGGTCGACCGACTTTTCCAGTACGTGGAAGGTACAAAGCACATATTTAGCCAAGCGTTCCTGGACAGGCCCAAGTTTTACACGGATATGCTGTGGCCCTGCGCTGATGATGTATTCGTTTTGGCGCTGGTAGAGCGGACTATCCAACAGCAACAAGCGGTTGCTGTGGGGGGATTCCGGGCAATATAGCGCCCAGACAGGTTTGGGTTGTCCGGTGACCTGTAGCGTCACGGGTTGTACCTGCGGCGCAATTTTTTCCGCCCCAACCCGTATTTGGCCATCCCGGAGTTTGACCAGCCGGCGTACGACGTTTAACCCTGTATGTCCGTCATATCGTAGTACCAGTACGTCGCCAACTTCCAGATGGTCGTCATAGCTGGGGCGGTAATGCATTCCGATTCCGTTGCTGCTTTCGTCGCCCAGCGTCCAAGCTTCCCATGTGCTTTCTTTGGTGGCCGACTGTAGTGCCTGCGCGATTTGTGTGAGGCCTACCGCCACTGTGGCAGGTATTTCTTTGTTAAGGCGCTCGCTGCGTCTGCTACGTCCAAGTCCCGTATGGGAGTAAACCAAGGCCAAGTCAGCCAGCAGCTGTTCACGTAGTGCCAACTCGATTGGATTAAGGGCGGCGCTGTCCATGGGATGAGGGCTGAGCGAGCGGAAATGCTCGCCGAGTGCTTCCGTATCAAAATAACGATACCGTTCCCCTACCATATTTCGCCGTAGTTTCACGGGCGGCAGGGTATCGTCGAGGTTGACGGCGTAGCTTTGCTCTCGTACGCGAATGATCTTTTCCGGCCGGATCAGTCCAACACAGCGGGGCAGTATGTGGTTGATGAAGGCAAGGTCTTCCGTACGCCGCCGTTCGGGTTCGCTCAGTTTGAGCAGGACGATCTGCATGTAGTAGTTGACGATGGGGCTGGGCGCCTCATCGGGATAGCGTGCTATGTCCTTGTAGGCAAACTCGGCGGAATCCGCGATCAAGAAGAGATGGTTCAGATTGCGCCAGATACGCAGTTCGGGTTCATGGTGGCGCAAGTAGGCCCAGCGTGCCTGTTCCGCGTAATACGCAATCGCACGTAAGGTGATCAATTCGGAATCGTCAGCAAAGCGCGCGGCCGGTTGCTGGGCATGTTGCTTCAGGCAAAGTTTGTAAGCGGAACCGAGCTCCTGCCAACAGGCAATCAGGCTGGGTAGAACTTGGCGGCCCGGAATGCCCTCTAAGGTCTTCTTCCCTTGAAATACACTGATCAGCAGTGTCATCAAGGGGCGTGCTTTGTCGTCAAAAGCCTGGACAGCGCGAAAGCGCTCCTTCAGGCCGATCTTGGCATTGCGGTTTAATTCAGCAAGCGCTTTTACGATCTCGGTGAGCGCGAGCAGAGTCTGGTCGCGCGGCAGCTCGCCGATCAACTTGGTGGCTGATGGCTCCGTATCTTCGTCATCGTGTGAACGACGTCGCAGTGTGTCGATCAAACCTTTGAAATCGAACATGTTTTAATTGTGGCAGACGAGGAAGGCCATCCTAAGTTGAAACCAAGGGGTATGGTAAAATTACTTAATATTTTCGCACCGCGCTATGCGCGGATTTTTATTTTGATTTGTCATGCGTGCTTTACGCCACGCTAGCCTGGAGTTTCGCGGTGATCAACACCTTCAATATCACCATGCAATTTGGCGCCAAGCCGCTGTTTGAAAAAGTCTCGGTCAAGTTTGGCGGCGGGAACCGTTACGGTTTGATCGGCGCCAATGGTTCGGGTAAATCAACCTTCATGAAGATTCTGGGTGGGGACCTTGAACCCACATCAGGTAACGTCAGCCTAGACCCTGGCGTGCGCTTGGGTAAGCTGCGTCAGGACCAGTTTGCTTATGAAGATCAGCGTGTTTTGGATGTGGTGTTGCAAGGCCATGCCGAGCTTTGGGCCACGAAGCATGAGAAGGATGCCATCTACGCCAACCCCGAGGCAACAGAAGATGATTATATGCGCGCGGCCGACCTGGAGGTGAAGTTCGGCGAAATGGGCGGCTACGACGCTGAAGCCCGCGCAGGCGCGTTGCTTTTGGGGGCTGGGGTGCCTACAGAGCAGCACAATGGCCCGATGAGCGAAGTGGCTCCCGGTTGGAAGTTGCGCGTATTGCTGGCCCAGGCATTGTTTGCAGACCCGGATGTATTGCTGCTTGATGAACCGACCAATAACCTGGATATCAACACCATCCGCTGGTTGGAAGAAACGTTGAACGAGCGTAATTCAACGATGGTGATCATTTCGCATGACCGGCACTTCCTGAATCAGGTCTGTACGCATATGGCTGATCTTGACTACAACACGATTCAGCTCTACCCCGGCAACTACGACGATTACATGGAAGCCAGTACCCAGGCGCGTGAACGTCAGCTGGGTGCAAACGCCAAAGCCAAGGAACGCATTACGGAACTGCAGATGTTCGCGGCCCGTTTCTCTGCCAATAAGTCCAAGGCCCGTCAGGCTACCAGCCGTTTGAAGCTAGCGGACAAGCTCAAGGAAGGCATGGTTGAGGTAAAGCCTTCTTCACGTCAGAACCCCTATGTGCGTTTTGAGTTTGACGACAAGATCAAACTCCACAGACAAGCATTTGAAGCCGCTGGTTTGTCGAAGTCTTTCGATAAGCCATTGTTGCAGAACCTGAATCTGATCTTTGAAGCAGGTCAGAAGCTCGCGGTGATTGGCGGCAACGGGGTGGGTAAGTCGACCTTGATGAAAATGCTGGTAGGTGTGTTGAAAGCCGATGCCGGTAACGTGAAGTGGGCTGAGAAAGCAGAAGTCGGCTATTTCGCCCAGGATCATGAAGAAGACTTTGATACGGATGACAATCTGTTTGACTGGCTTAAGCAGTGGAGCAAACCCGGTGACGATGATCAGGTTATCCGCGGCGTGTTGGGTAAGCTTTTGTTCAGTGGCGATGATGCAAAGAAGTCAGTGCGGGTGCTGTCCGGTGGTGAGAAGGGCCGGATGTTGTATGGCAAGCTGATTCTGCAACAGCCTAATGTGTTGGTAATGGACGAACCGACCAATCATATGGACATGGAATCGATCGAATCTTTGAACCTTGCATTGGACTTGTACAAGGGCACATTGATATTTGTGTCGCACGATCGCCTGTTTGTGTCGTCTCTGGCTACTCAAGTACTTGAACTAAAAGGAGACGGTAGCTATGTTCATTACATGGGTGGTTACGAGGACTATCTAAACAGTCAGGGAATTGCGTAATTACTCTAGGCTGAACTGTTGTAATCACACATCAAATGCGTGATTACATGGTAAAAGTTCACTTTTTGAGTTGCTGCTCTAAGTTGGGCGTACTATAGTTATGCACATCTTCAGTCAGCCCAATAAAAAATATTCGGGCGATCAAGCCGGCAAGTTGTTAAAACGCCGTCTCCCGAGCCGCCGCAATGGCCGCTCAAGCGAATATATACAAAGAAGAAGCATGGAGCAGACAGAACGCAGTGTCCCGAAAGGGGCGCTGCGTTCCCTCTTGTGTACTCGTATGTGTATCGCTGCAATAACGCAGCAAGCTTAGGGAGAGGATCTATGCGATTAGCGGACAAAGTTACGGTAATTACGGGTGCAGCCAGTGGTATCGGTCATGCGACAGCCGTACGCTTCGGTAAGGAAGGTGCGCGTGTAGTTGTCTGCGACATCAACCAAGCCGGTATTGATAGCGTAGTGAGTGAGATCGTCGGTAATGGCGGTCAGGCTGTTGGTTATGTCGTAAATGTAACGGACAAAGCGCAAATCGCGAATATGGTCGCTGGGGTCAAGGGGCAGTGGAGCCGTATTGATGTATTGGTCAATAACGCCGGCATCGTTGCTGATGCCCAGTTGAGCAAAATGACCGAGGAGCAATTTGACAGAGTGATCGATATCAACCTGAAGGGTGTATATAACTGCACGAAGGCTGTACTCGACACAATGATTGAACAAGCCAGCGGTGTTATTCTCAATGCATCCAGCGTCGTAGGTCTATATGGCAATTTTGGTCAGACCAATTATGCAGCCGCTAAATTTGGTGTGATTGGATTCACCAAGACTTGGGCAAAGGAGCTAGGTAAGAAGGGTATTCGCTCAAATGCGGTATGTCCGGGGTTTGTAGCGACGCCAATCTTGAAAGACATGCCAGAGAAGGTGATTCAGGCGATGGAGGAAAAAGTGCCCATGCGTCGATTGGCCAGGCCAGATGAAATCGCCAGCGTTTATCTTTTCCTCGCCAGCGATGATGCAAGTTATATCAATGGTGCAGTCTTATCGGTAGATGGCGGCTTGGTGATTTGATAAACCACCAGTATTCAAATAAATAACCCGTCCAAGAGACGGGTTATTTATTTCCAATTCACAGTAATCAATGATTAGCGTTTAACCGAGCGAGCCTTCAAATACGATGCGCCAGTTTTGCGCTTCCTGTTTGAAATAAAGGCGCTTTTTACTGCGCGTATTTAAATTGCTGCTTTGGTAGTCTTGGTCGAAATTTGCCATCAGCAGGCCACCGCCATCACGTGTGGGGTAGCTGAATAAGCTCAGGCTATCCAGGCGGATCTTCGCCCATTCCTTACCTGCATTTACTCCGGCTTTTTGTTGCTTCCAACTCGCCAGATTCATCTTGCCGCTACGGAAGTCACTTGCATAATGCCCAAGATAATTAGCTGTATTCAGGCTTTCCCAATCGCGCCGCCATGCTTCCAATTCAGCTTGGGCGGCTGTTCGGCGGTTTTGCCAGTCGTTCTGTGCCAACCACTCGATGGAGGGTGTGATAACGACAGGGGTGTCGGGCACCAGATATTCACCTAAAGCGGTCATATCCGGGTTGGACAACGCAACACAACCGTTAGACGCCTTTGGCGCCCGGCTATAGGTGTCGTAGGGCACACCATGCAGCCAGATGCCGCTGCCGGTACGCCCCTGCTGGCGATCCCAGTCATTGGGATAACTAAGCGGCCAGGCACCTACACCATAGAGTTCGGCACGCTTACCATAAGTCTGGTCCAGTTGTTCCCGCGGCATATGCCCAGTAACGAAATACACACCCAACGGTGTACGTTGGTCACCTTCTCGGTTCTTGTCGAAGCCGAGCTTGCCGATGGTCATGTAAAAGTCGAGCACATAGCGCGGCACGCCATTGTCGTTCCGGTATAGATAAAGCCGGGACTGGCTTGCATCGATCACCACTGCGTGGCGTTGCTCGCTATTGAGTTGCAGCAGATTGGCGGGAATGGCATCCGTAGGTGGAGGAGCACTGTAGCGCCGGATACGTGCATTGGCTTCCTGGCGTAGGTCGTCGAGCTTTTCATCGCCTGGCGGAGCGCTGCCGATGCCAGCAAGAGGCTGCGCACGGGCCAACAACAAATCGCCTTTCAGAAGATGAGCCAGTCGGTAATTAGGACGTGCATTCAAGAGGGCATCGACCAGACGGTCGGCATCTGCCAGTCGGTCCTGGCGGATGGCTGTGACAGCGGCGACGACCATTTCTTCAGGGTGGGCTTGAGCGGACAACAATGTGTCGGGCAGGCTGGATGGAGAAAGCGCTGTACCTTGCGGCCACTGAATAGAGCTGGCCGCCGGAGCGAGGTAAAGGCCGGCTGTGAGGCACGCGGCGATTTTCAACCAGGAGCGCGACATGATTGCTTATCCTACCCGCTCTTCGACAATGAGCCAACGGCTACCATTTTTCTCCAAAATCAACGTCTTACCAGTAGAAGAGTCGAGCCTGTCTGAAGTGTAGCGCTGGACGAAACGCACGGTTGCCCGATCGTCATCCAGTTTGATTCGTAGCTTGTCCAATTTCACCGAAATCTTTTTAGCCCCGTTGATGCGGTCACGTCTTTGCTGTTCCCAATCAGCACGGCTTTGCCCAGATGGTTTGAAGTTTTTGGCATAGCTGGCGAGATAGGCGCTGACCCGTTTATCACTCCAGGCATCTGCCCAGGCGAGAATGCTCTTGTGAATCTGCTGCTCAGTATCTGTCGCTTCTTTCGGCTTGTCTGCCGGTTTCTCTATGGCTGTGGGTTTATCCACCGGCTTGATAGGAGGTTTTTCCACCGGCTTGCTGGGTGGGGGCGGAACAGGGGTAGGAACGGGTTTGGCTGGAGGTGTTGCGGATGCAACAACAATAGGGGGCTTCACTGGCTGTGTGACAGCCGCTGGGGGCTGACTGACCGGGGCTGGCGGGCTTACCTGTGCCTGAACCGGCGTTTTTACCGGTGGTGATGAAGGTGGCTTCGTTACTGGCGGAGATGAATTCGCTGCCACAGAAACAGATGGCGCAGCATTGCGGCTCAACAAGTCCTGTACCAATACCAGCTTCGCGGAACTGCTGGCAGGTACAGGTTGGCGGGCGGGCGTACTTTGGCTGCGCTCGACGACGTCCCGTTGTAACGCTTTCTCGTAAGCCTGCGCTGCCAGCTTGGCATAGACATCGGCCAGATTGGTATGCGCTGTTGCATAGGTCGGGTTGGTCTGCAACGCCTTCTGCAACGTCGTTCGCGCCTTGTCCAGCTGGCCCTGCTGGGCATACAGCGCAGCGAGGTTGTTATAGGGCTCAGGCAGGTTCGGGTAGTCGTTCGTAAGAGCCGTATAAGTCTGGATGGCTTCGCTGGTGCGCCCAAGAGACGCGAGTGCATTGCCCTTTAGTAACCGTAATCGTGCATCACGCGGTTTTTGCAGAAGGGCTTGGTCTGCGAGCTTCAAGGCGTCTGCCGCCTGCCCATGCGCCAGTTCGGCCGCGACTTTATCATCGGCCTCGCTGGCAAAAGCGGGCGATAGCACGGTGGCGGCAAGGATCAGACATAACAATTGTGGGGCAGGCATTGGCTGGACGGCAGTCGCGCGGACATACAAACTCACGATTTTATCAGACTCCCCGAGTTCGCCATGCCCGCTTATTTCCCTCCTGGTCTGCAGGCAGTGTTGCTGTTGGTCTGTTCCAACATCTTCATGACCTTTGCGTGGTATGCCCATTTAAAAGATATGGCTTCCAAACCCTGGTATTTCGCTGCTTTAGCGAGTTGGGGGATCGCGCTGTTCGAATATTTATTACAGGTACCGGCAAATCGCATCGGCTTTGGGGTTTATTCGTTGGCGCAGCTCAAGATCATCCAGGAAGTCATCACGCTGGCTGTGTTTGTCCCCTTCGCTGTCATCTATATGGG
This sequence comes from Chitinimonas violaceus, assembly GCF_052601015.1. Classification (NCBI taxonomy): domain Bacteria; kingdom Pseudomonadati; phylum Pseudomonadota; class Betaproteobacteria; order Neisseriales; family Chitinibacteraceae; genus Chitinimonas; species Chitinimonas violaceus. Next base: position 107,392 of record NZ_JBQXDJ010000003.1, read on the forward strand.
GCAGCCATTCAAGTGGGATTTCATCTGGGCAGGATTGTGCCTGCTGGGGGCGGTTTACTTCATGTTTAGGTAGCCGATTGCCAGACAACCTCTTCTTGAATTTGCCGCAATCTATAATCTTTTCAATACCCTGGAGCCGCTTATGTTTAATTTGGCAGCGCTGCTCGACAGTGCGGCAAATTACCTGCCCGATCATCACCTTGGCCTGTCCAACCATCTGCCAATGGGTTTGATCGCGCTATGGCGCCTTGGTGCAGGGGAGGATAGGCTGCACGCCTGGTACGATGAACATACGTCTGAACTGAAGCCTGCGGGTCCGCCAAGCCAGGTGTTTTCTGCGCAGGATGTTCCTGGTTATCTTGGCTGCCAGTCAGCTTATCCGGAATACCGTGACTTCTATCTGGCTGCGATCAAGACTGAGAGCCCTGCCGATATTTTGCATCGCTATCTCCCACTTTTGCTGCCGGGTCTGTCTGCAGGTTCTTTGCATGGTTTGATCCGTTTGGCCTATGGCCTTAAAGCACAGTCGAATTCAGAAATCGCTGCTGCATTGGCGTATTGGTCCAGTCACTATCAGTTCCTTGGCGTGCTGGATGAGGCTGGCGATCTTTCACCGGCTGATTGCCTGCGTGGTTTGGCTGCGGATTCGAACATATGCCTGCCACAGGGTAAGCGATTGATCGGATCGGGCATGGTGATGGCAGCGGCCTTGCCCGGTTTACGGGAGCAAGCGAGCAAGCTGGCGTCGGGCGAGGCCGTATTAGGCCAGATTGCCGAATTGGTGCTGGAGCTGTACGCCAATAGTCGAGACTTCACTGTGTTGCATATGTTGACTGCGTGCCACGCACTGCGTGTGTTACAGCCCTATTTGGACGATTCTGAGCGGGCGCTGCGTTTCTACTGGTTGGCGGCATGCACCGCGTATGTTGAAGCCGGTAAGCCGGTGCATGAACCTGTGACCTTGCTTGCAGACAAGCACAGTTGGGAAGAAATCATTGCGCGTGTCATATTGCGGCGGGATGTGCACCAAATCAAGCTTGTTTACAGCTGTCAGCAGGAATCCTTGTACTACGGTAAGCCGCTTTACCAACAGGTGGCGGCGCAAGTGCTTGGCTGGTAGGGGCAGGGGCAGGTATATCAGGTAAAATCGGTGGATTGCATAAATTCAACGCCTTGTCCCAGTCCATGACCACCGATACCAATACACCTGTTGTCACCAATTTCATCCGCAATACCATCGATGCTGATTTGGAAAGTGGCAAGCACCAACGCACTGTTACCCGGTTTCCTCCGGAGCCGAACGGCTATCTGCATGTTGGCCATGCCAAGTCGATCTGCCTGAATTTCGGTATCAAGGAAGATTACATAGCCCGTGGCTTTGCGTCGGAATGCAATCTGCGTTTCGATGACACCAATCCTGAGAAGGAGTCGGTCGAATACGCACAGAGCATCCAGGATGATGTGCATTGGCTGGGTTTCGAGTGGAACGGCAGTGTGCGTTGGGCGTCAGACTATTTTGAGCAGCTTTATCTTTATGCCGAGGAGCTGATCGGTAAAGGACTCGCCTATGTTTGCGAGCTGAACGCCGATGAGATGCGCGAATACCGTGGCGATTTTGGTAAACCGGGCAAGAACAGCCCTTTTCGCGATCGTACGGTAGAAGAGAACCTTGCCTTGTTCCGTGCCATGCGTGCAGGTGAGTTCGAAGACGGCAGCAAGACTTTGCGCCTGAAGATCGACATGGCGTCGCCAAACCTGAATATGCGCGATCCGGTCATCTACCGTATCCGTCGTGTACACCACATCCGTACCGGTGACGCGTGGTGCATCTACCCGATGTATGACTACACCCACTGTATTTCGGATGCATTGGAAGGCATCACCCATTCGCTTTGTACATTGGAGTTTGCCGACCATCGCCCATTGTACGATTGGGTGTTGGACAATATTTCTATTGACTGCCACCCACAGCAGATTGAGTTCTCGCGCCTGGAGCTGCTGTATGCACTGACCTCCAAGCGTAAGCTGAACCAGCTGGTTACCGAAGGTCGGGTCAGTGGGTGGGATGACCCGCGCATGCCTACTGTCAGCGGCATGCGCCGGCGTGGTTATAGCCCGGCCGGCATTCGCCTGTTTGCCGAGCGCTGCGGCATTTCCAAGAGTGAAAATGTCGTTGATTACAGCGTGTTGGAAGGTGCAGTGCGCGAGACGCTGGAAGCCGAGGCGCCACGTGTGATGGCTGTGCTGGACCCGATCAAGGTGACGCTCACCAATTTTGAGCCGGGTGTGACGGCCAGTCGTAGTGCACCGTTCCATCCTCACCATCCGGAATTTGGTGAGCGTGAAGTACCGATTGCACCCACTATCTATATCGACCGTGAAGATTTCGCCGAAGTGCCGCCACCGGGCTGGCAGCGGCTTACGCCAGGTGGCGAGGTGCGCCTGCGTTATTCCTATGTGATGAAGTGTGACGAAGTCATCAAAGATGCTGAAGGCAAAGTCACTGAACTGAAGTGCTCGCTCGACCCGGCCACGCTGGGGCAGAACCCGGTAAGCCGTAAGGTGAAGGGTGTGATTCACTGGGTGAGCGTGGAGCATTCGGTTGCTGCCGAGGTGCGCCTTTACGACCGCCTTTTCACCGTGGAGCGCCCCGATGCGGTACGTGGCGAAGATGGCCAGTACCAAGACTTCCATCAGTTCTTGAATCCCACATCGTTCAAGACAGTCACGGGTTATGTGGAGGCCGTTGTATCAACCGCATCGCCTGAGACCCGCTACCAGTTCGAGCGCCTGGGGTATTTCGTGACTGATCGCAAAGACCACGTTGCTGGCGGTAAGCTGGTGTTCAACCGGACAGTTGGCTTGAAGGACAGCTGGGCTAAATAGTCTAGTTATCTGACTTTTAGGACCTCTTCACGATAGATCGTGAAGAGGCTTTACTGCGTACCACGCACCCACTGTCGGTAATCGCGTGGCGTCAAACCGGTCAGCTGTCTGAATTGCTTCGACAACGCGCTCTGGTCACAAAAGCCGCAGCGCAGGGCAATCTCAGAAATAGCGGTATCAGTTTCAGCCAGGGCCCGGGCAGCGGCATCGATCCGGGTTTTGGTCAGGAATTGGCCGGCAGATAGTTGGAAAATCTTTTTCATGCGTCGTTCAAACTGGGCGATGGAAATACCCGCAAGGTCGGCCAGCGCTTCTATACGCAGCGGTTCCGCATACTGTGCGAGCATCAGGTCCACGGCTTCAGCCATGCGTGCATCCACAATGCCGGCGCGGCTGGGTTCGAGCAGATCGCGCGACAGGCAGGCCAAACCGATCAAATCGCCCCGCTTGTCCAGCAAGGGTGTTTTATTGCTGAGGCACCAGCCGGGTTTGCGATTGTTGAACAGCGTCAGATCAAGCTTATCCAGCACGGGCTGCCCGGTACGAAACAGCAGTTCATCCTGCTCGGTATAACGGTCGGCCATATGGCGTGGCCACAGTTCGTGGGCGGTGCGTCCTACGGCTTCACGCTTATGGTCCAGGCCGCAACGGTCGGCGCAGGCCTCGCTGATGCAGATGTACCGGCCGCTACGGTCTTTGATTGAAAACACCATGTCGGGCATATGGTCGAACAGCGCCTCGACAAATAAAGGTTGGGCCAAGCGGGCGATAAAGTCGTTACGCCAGCTTTTCAGGCTTGCTTCCATCCGCTTTTCTCCGAATTTGTCCAAACTGGCGGTTTTTATGCGCGGATCGCACAAGATTGTGGAGACGCGTAAATCTAGCATGAGTGCATTCTCAACTTGGCCTTCAGAGCCAGGAGATTGCCACCATGTCTGCTTTTCAACGTATTGCTGTGGTTGATTCCCATACCGGGGGGGAACCCACCCGCGTGGTAGTCAGCGGTGGGCCGGATCTGGGGCGAGGTAGCCTGGCTGAACGCCGTCGCCATTTTGAACACGATTTCGATGCCTATCGCTCAGCCATTGTGAATGAACCGCGTGGTGCAGACCCGGTGGTCGGGGCTCTGTTGTGTGAACCCACCGAGCCAGATTGCGTCGCTGGTGTGATCTTCTTCAACAATGTCGGCACGCTGGGTATGTGTGGCCACGGCACGATGGGTTTGATAGTGACACTGGCCCACCTGGGCAGGATAGGTCTGGGCACCCATCGTATTGATACGCCGGTTGGTGTTGTGGAAGCGACCTTGTTGGAACACAACCGCGTGGCCTTACGCAACGTACCCAGCTATCGGCTGGCGGCCAATGTGCTGGTGGATGTGGCTGGTTATGGCCGTATGCATGGCGATATTGCCTGGGGTGGCAATTGGTTCTTCCTGGTGTCCGACCATGGCCAACGTGTTGCCAAAGATAACTTGACCCGGCTTGGTGATTGCAGCACCCGTATTCGTGAAGCCCTGCGAGCCCAAAAGATTACCGGGGCGGAAGGGGCGGAGATCGATCATATCGAACTGTTCTGGCCTAGCGATGCTGCAGATTCGCGTAGCTATGTGCTTTGTCCGGGGCTGGCTTACGATCGCTCGCCGTGTGGCACGGGCACCAGCGCCAAGCTCGCTTGTCTGGCTGCGGATGGCAAGCTGGCACCGGGGCAGTTGTGGCGGCAGGAAAGCGTTATCGGCAGTGTTTTTGAAGCCAGCTATAGCCTGGATGCTGGTCAATGTGTACCGCGCTTAACCGGATCTGCTTATATCACTGCCGAATCTACATTGCTTATTGACCCGACAGATCCATTTGCCTGGGGCATACGCTAGTGACAGCCGATGTTTTGGTCATTGGGGCCGGCATCATAGGCAGCGCGGTTGCCGAGAGCAGTGCGCGACGTGGCTTGCGCGTGCAGGTCCTGGAAGCCGGTATTCCCGCGGCGGGTACGACGGCAGCTGGCATGGGCCACCTTGTGGTGCTGGATGACAACCCTGCCGAGTTGGCCCTGAGCCGCGATGGCTTGGCACGCTGGCAGTCACGCCGGCACGAGTTGCCCTGCCGGGCGGAATATCGGGCTTGCGGCACATTATGGTTGGCACGTGACAGTGCGGAACTGGCGGAGGCCGAACGCAAACAGGCCCTGCTTCGCCAGTATGGTCTCGAGAGCCAATTACTGACTGCAGATGGACTGCAGCGCTGTGAGCCTGCATTGGTCAAAGGTTTGGCGGGCGCATTGCTACGGGCTGATGAGGCGGTGCTTTATCCACCAGTAGCGAGCCGTTGGTTGCTCAGCTACGCCGAGGCGATGGGCGCCAGTCTGCTACGTAATGCAGAAGCCAGCCAGGTTCACGAGGATGGCAGCGTGGTACTCAGCAACGGTCGTACTTTGCGTGCTGCACAAATCGTTATTGCTGCAGGTAATCAGTCATCACGCCTCTTGCCGGGCCTGCCTCTCAAACCGCGCAAGGGCCAGTTGCTGATAACCGAACGTTATCCGGCGCTGGTACATCACCAGCTGGTGGAGCTGGGTTATATCCGCTCTGCGCATAGCAACGACGGCGATTCGGTGGCATTCAATGTGCAGCCACGCGCCACCGGCCAATTGCTGATCGGTTCCTCCCGCCAGTATCAAGATCTCGCCCCTGATCTTGATTGGGCCTTGCTGCAGCGTATGCTGGCCCGCGCTGCAGAATACCTTCCTGATTTGTCTGGTTTGCAGGCGCTTCGAGGGTGGACGGGTTTCCGACCTGCCACGCCAGACAAACTGCCCTTGCTTGGACGGGTACCTGGTAGCCAGCGGCTCTGGCTGGCAACAGGACATGAGGGGCTCGGCATTACGACTGCGTTGGCCAGTGGAGAACTGCTGGCCGATCTGCTTTGCAATACCCGCCCCAGCATCGACCCTCACCCCTATGACCCGGCCCGCTTTGATACATGGACAGCGGCGACACCCTTGCAGACCGTGGAGGTTGCTGCCACATGCTGATTCGAATCGAACTCGACGGAGTGGCTCGGCAGGTACCTTCGGGCATCAGCCTCGCTGCTGCGCTGGCTGGGTTGCCCGGTAGAAATTCTGTAAGTGGTGAGCCAAGGGCTGCACTGTGTGGCATGGGTGTGTGTTTTGAATGCCGCGTAACGGTGGATGGTCAACCCCACCAGCGTGCTTGTCAGCTGCTGGTACGTGACGGAATGGTGGTGCAGTATGATGCCTGAACTGCATACCGACATCGCGGTTGTTGGGGCGGGGCCCGCGGGGCTCGCGGCAGCCCTGGCGGTTTGTGAGCATGGTGGAAGGGTCTGCCTGATTGACGACAATGCCAAGCCGGGTGGCCAGGTTTGGCGGGCGGAACTCGGTAAGGCCGACAGCCAGGTTTGGCTGGCCAATAACCCTGCCATTCCAGCTGAACTCGCAACACGGCTGGTGCAGGCCGATAAGCTGCGGGTACTGACAGCAACGCGGGTTGTAGCGGTAACTGCTACCGGCAGTTTGTTGCTTGAAGACACGCAGAAGTCAGTTCAACTCCACTATCAAACGCTGATTGTTGCAAGTGGCGCGCGCGAGTTGCTATTGCCTTTTCCTGGTTGGACCTTGCCCGGTGTAACGGGTGCCGGTGGTTTGCAGGCATTGGTGAAGCAAGGTCTGGATGTATGCGGGAAGCGCATTGTCCTTGCCGGTAGTGGTCCCCTTTTGCTTGCCAGTGCCGCGACCTTGAAGGCGGCAGGGGCGCATGTGTTGTTAATTGCTGAGCAGGCAAAGTCATGGCAACTGGCAGGTTTTGTTTGGGCGCTTCGGCATTGGCCTGCCAAATTGGCTCAGGCTGCCCATCTGCGCTGGGCATTACGCCAAGTTCCCTATCGTGCCGGCAGTTATGTGCAAGCGGCGTTGGGTAAGGAGAGGCTGCAGGCTGTCCGTTTAAAGCTGGGCAATACAGTGCGCGAGTTTGAATGTGACTGGCTGGGTGTTGGTTTCGGATTGCTGCCGAATACCGAACTCTTGCAGGCACTCGGTTGCGAATTGCAAAACGGTACGGCCAAGGTGGATGCTTTACTACAAAGCTCACATCCTGATGTGCTTGTTGCAGGGGAGGCTTGCGGTATTGGTGGCTTGGACAAAGCGTTGCTTGAAGGCCGAATGGCTGGTCTGGTGGCAACAGGCCAGATCGCAGCGGCAAAAGCGCTGATACCTGAGAGAGAACTTCACCTACGTTTTTCAGCCCACCTGGCCCGGTATTTCGCGCTTAGCCCTGCCGTACAAGAACTGGCAGATGCCGACACGATGGTGTGCCGTTGTGAAGATGTACGCCATGGCGAGCTACTAGGCTACAGCAACTGGCGCGAGGCCAAGTTGCAAACACGCTGTGGCATGGGTGCTTGCCAAGGCCGGATATGCGGTGCGGCTTGCTCCACGCTATATGGCTGGCCGGTTACCGGCAACCGCCCCCCTCTTTTACCCACCCGGCTGGGCAGCCTGCTTCAGCTGGAATCTACCGAGGTCTCTTCGTCATGACTGTGAATTTTCAGGGCGTTATGCCCGCCATCACCACGCCTTTCAAACCTGATCTGAGTGTTGACCACGAAGCGTTAGCCCGTAATGTGCAATGGTTGGCGAGAGAGGGCTGTACCGGCATCGTGCCTTGTGGTTCGCTGGGTGAAGGCGCAACCCTGAGCCTCGAAGAGAAACTGGCGGTGATTGAGACCGTGGCTAAGTCGGTGGATTTGCCGGTGGTGCCCGGTATTGCGGCGCTCTCTACTGCGGAAGCCGTGAAGCTGGCGAAGGGAGCAGAAGCTCATGGCGCACTTGGCCTGATGGTATTGCCACCTTATGTCTACTCAAGCGATTGGCGTGAGATGAAAGCCCATATGGCTGCTGTGCTGAAGGCAACACAGCTGCCCTGCATCATCTACAACAATCCGGTTGCCTATAAGACGGACTTTAAACCTGAGCAGATCATGGAACTCGCCAATGAGTTCGAAAACGTACAAGCGGTGAAGGAGTCGTCCACTGATGTACGTAGGATCACCGCGATCAAAGCTCTGGCAGGCAATAGGCTTAAGCTGGGTGTAGGGGTGGACGATGTGCTGGTGGAAGGGGTTGCGGCTGGGGCTGAGTTCTGGATTGCCGGCCTCGTGGATGCCTTACCGAACGAATCGGTACGGTTGTTCGAACTCGCCCGGGCTGGCCGTTATGCCGAAGCGGCCGAATTGTATGCATGGTTCCTGCCCTTGCTGCGGCTCGATACCGTGCCCAAGTTTGTACAGCTGATCAAACTGGTGCAGGAAAAATTGGATGTCGGTCATCGCAGGGTGCGCCCACCACGTCTTGAATTGACCGGTACTGAATTGGCCGAGGCTGAAGCCATCATCGCCCAAGCCCTCGCGACGCGGCCAAGCCTATGAGTATCGAGACATTGCAGGGTTTGTCCTTGCTCGGTTACGACCTTGCCCAAGCCGGTGCGGTGAGCTTTCAAGCACGTAACCCCGCCACCAAGCTTGCTTTGCCTAAACATTTTTACCGGGCCAGTGAGGCGGATGTGAACCATGCCGTATTGCTGGCGGAGGCGGCTGCACCGCAGTATGCCGCGCTGGGTGGCGTGGTGCACGGCGCTTTCCTGCGCGGCATTGCCGAACGGCTGGAAGCCATGGTTGATGAGTTGGCCACGGTTGTACCGCAGGAAACCGGTTTGCCTGAAGCCCGGGTACGTGGTGAATTGGGGCGTACTACTGGCCAGCTGCGTATGTTTGCGGGTGTGGCCGAGGAAGGTAGTTGGGTGGATGCTCGTCTGGACAGCGCCCAGCCTGATCGCCAGCCTCAACCACGCCCCGCCTTGCGTTCGTGTCTGCAACCGATCGGGCCGGTGGCGGTATTCGCTGCCAGTAACTTTCCTCTGGCGTTCTCGGTTGCCGGAGGGGATACAGCCTCTGCGCTGGCAGCAGGTTGCCCAGTAGTGGTCAAGGCGCACCCTGCACACCCGATGACCAGCGAATTGGTTGGGCGTGCAGTACTTGCCGCAGCCCAGGTAATGGATTTGCTGGAAGGGGTATTCTCGCTGCTGTTCGACGAAGGCATCGCTGTCGGGCAGTCCCTGGTAAAACACCCTGGTATACGCGCAGTCGGGTTTACCGGCTCGCACAGGGCTGGGCGTGCATTGATGGATCTGGCTGCCGCCCGGCCGTTGCCGATTCCGGTGTACGCCGAGATGGGCAGCGTCAATCCCGTCGTAGCCTTGCCCCGTGCTCTGGCGCACTGTGCCGAGCTGATCGCGGATGGGCTGGCAGCATCTGTGGCTTTGGGTAACGGCCAGTTCTGTACCAGCCCTGGGTTATTGTTGGCCGTGGAAGGAGAGGGCTACGTGCGGCTGCGGGCGCGGCTTTTGGGCAAGCTGGCAATGGTACCGATTGTGCCCATGTTGACCTCACGCATTGCTACTGCCTTTCACGATGGTATCGCAACCATGGCGCAGCAGGCTGGTGTTACTCAGCTGCTGGGCACCGTGTTTGACGAATACCAAAGTGGCCCGGTGGTGCTGGAAACCGATGCGCAAACCGTATTGGCACAGCCATTGTTGGCACGTGAGGTATTTGGCCCCTCGGTCTTGCTGGTGCGTTGTGCGTCGATGGCCGAGTTGCTCAGTACACTGCGCCAGCTCGAAGGGCAACTGACCGTCACCCTGCATGCAGAACCTGATGAATTGACCGACTGGCCGGCCTTGCCTGCACTGTTGGCCAGTAAAGCTGGGCGATTGTTGTTTGGTGGTGTGCCGACAGGCGTAGAGGTCTGCCAGGCAATGGTGCATGGTGGTCCTTACCCTGCGACGTCCGATGGTCGCAGTACGTCGGTTGGTACGGCTGCCATTCAGCGTTTTGCACGGCCTGTCTGTTACCAGAATTGGCCGGAGATGCTCTTGCCGCCCACTTTGCAGCAAGCCAACCCGTTGTCGATCTGGCGGATGGTGGATGGGCAAAGACAGCGCTGAACTGCAACTTGATCAATGTACAAAAGGCGACAACACATGACCCACGTTACACGACGCTCCATGATTTGTTTTGCTAGCAGTGCCTTACTGACACTATCTGTGCAGGCGGCCAGCCCGGAAGTGGTGAGGTTGGGTTTTGCTGCGCCGCTTACCGGCCCGCAGGCGCATTATGGGGCGGATATGAAGGCAGGTATTGTGCTCGCGCTGGAAGACATTAATAAGCAGTCGCCCGTTATTGGCGGCAAGGTGGTCAGGTTCGAGTTGCTTGCCGAGGACGACCAGGCCGATCCCAAAGCCGCGACCGGCATTGCCCAGCGTTTTGTCGATGCAAGGGTTAGCGGGGTGATCGGCCATTTCAATTCGGGTACCTCCATTCCGGCTTCGAAGGTCTATGCCGATGCCGGTATTCCGCAAATCGCTATGGCGACGGCCCCAACCTATACCGCACAAGGGTTTAAGACCACCTTTCGGGCTATGACCAGCGATACCCAGCAGGGCAGCGTGATGGGGGCGTTTGTGGTGAAGAAGCTGGGATTGAACAAGGTCGCGATCATTGATGATCGAACCGCATATGGCCAAGGTCTGGCAGATGAGTTCGAGAAAGCGGTCAAAGCAGCAGGCGGTATGGTGGTGGCGCGGGAATATACTACGGACAAGGCGACCGACTTTGCCAGCATCCTGACCAGTATCAAGGCCAAGCAACCCTCAGCTGTCTTCTATGGTGGCGCGGACAGTCAATCGGCCCCCCTGACCTTACAGATGCGCCGGCTTGGGTTGAATGCACAGTTGGTGTCGGGTGAGATGACGCGAACCGACAATTTTCTGAAGCTGACGGGTGAGGCAGCCAATGGCGTAATCGCCTCGTTGGCGGGGCTGCCAAAGGACAAGATGCCAGGCAGCCAGGTATTGATCGACCGGATCAAGGCGCGCTTCGGTGTGGCTGATTTTTATGCACCGTACTCCTACGACGCCACCATGGTGATGGTGAACGCCATGAAAGCAGCTAACTCGACCGAACCCGGACGGTATCTACCTTTACTGGCAAAGACGCAGTACACCGGCGTCAGCTCCCCCAGAATTGCGTATGACAGCCGAGGTGACCTGAAGTACGGTGACATTACTGTTTATAAGGCTGAGAAGGGGAGGTGGACTGTGTTGGAGACGGTGAGTGGCGGCTGACGCCTGTTAAAGTCTGCTGTGCGTCGGCAATACGGCGTTGAAAACACCCTCGGAATGCTCAATTACCTCTCGTAAACTCCGCTTCCTCGGGTGTTTTCGCCTTGTCTTACTCTAGCTCGCGAAACTTTGAATAAGGTCCCTAAGAACCTGCTAACAGCTGCACAGTAAGATCATAAACAGGTGCTTAGGCAGCCAGTCTGACAATCGCTTCCGCCAAGGTATCAATCTTGTTCGGCGCGAGCCCAGCCAGATTGATGCGCCCACCGGCCACTATATATATAGCGGCATCGTCGCGCAGTCTGGCAATGCTGGCTTCGCTAAGCGGCAGCATGGAGAACATGCCTTTGTGGTGGCACAGGTATTCGGCTTCCATGCCGTTGGTTGACAGTGCGTCTGCGAGTTGATGACGGGTCGACTGCACGCGTTGGCGCATAGCATAGAGTTCACTGTGCCAGAGTGCAGTCAGTTCGGCTGATTCGATGATCATGGCGACCACTTCTGCACCATGGTCTGGCGGCATGGTGTAGCTACGGCGTGCTAGCTCAAACAGTTTGCCCTGTACCTGCTTGGACCCGGCCGATTTCACAAGCGCTGCGCCTGTGCGCTCGCGATACAAGCCAAAGTGCTTGGAGCAGGAATACACCACCAGCATTTCTTCGCTCGCGTCTGCCAGCAGGCGCAGGCCAGCCGCATCCTGTTCCAAGCCATCCCCAAACCCTTGGTAGGCCAAATCAACAAAGGGCAAAAAGCCCTGTTGCGACACCATGCTGGCCAGTTGCTGCCAGTCATCTATTTCCAAATCAACGCCGCTGGGGTTATGGCAGCAACCGTGTAGCAGCAGGACATCATCTTGCCCTAGACCGGCTACTGCTTCGAAGAAAGCTTCACGGCGCAGGCCGCCGCTGGCAACGTCGAGATAAGGGTAGCTGGCGACACGTAGACCTGCCGCACGCATGATCGGCGCGTGGTTGACGTAGCTTGGGTCGCTGATCCAGACGGTAGCGTTGGGGCGGCTTGCTGCGATCAAATCAGCCAATAGGCGCAGGCCGCCACTGGCGCCCGGTGTTTGCATAGTGAACCAACCGGTGGGTTCGGCATTGCCCAGAATCAGCTGTGTAACCACCCGGCTGAAGCGCATGTTTCCCCCCAACCCGACGTAGCTCTTGCTGGTTTGCGTCTGGGCCAGTTGTTGCTCGGCATAGCGCACAGCCGTCATGACCGGGGTATTGCCGTTGGCATCGCGGTAAACGCCGACGCCAAGGTCAAGTTTGTGGGGACGCGGGTCTGCCCGAAAAGCTTCTGCCACCGACAGAATCGGGTCGACAGCGGCAGGGGCGAGGTTCTGAAACATGTAATTCTCCGTAAGGCTTGAAACAGTATGCGGTGTTGACTGTAAAAGACGGTGAAATTAACTACGACTGGCTAAGACGACGCCCACAATAATCAGCGCCATGCCTGCCATAGAGCTAAGACCAGGCACCTCACCGAAAAGTGGCACAGCCAATAAAGATGCCAGTACAGGAGTCAGTGCACCAGCTGCTGTGGCCTGGCTGGCACCAAGTTTGGTAACGGCGAAGGCGTAGCACAGGGTCGAAAGAATGCCCACACCTATGCCTTGCACCAGTCCGATAAAGCACATTTCGTGCCAGGATAGAGCAAGTAATCCAATGGGAGGGTACTCCAGCAACCAGAGTAGCAACATGCCCAGCGAAGCTGTGGAGATAAGCGCTGCACCTTCAAGCGGCGTCAAGCCGGATTGACGCAGTGATACTGTGAAATTTGCCCACAGCAGGCTGCCAACCAGGAACAGCACATAGCCCTGCCAGACTTCTCCATCACCATGGTTGAATACCAGCATCAAACCTGCACCGATGCCAATCAGCAGTAATGCCTTGCCACGGCCTGCAGCCAACTTTTGTCCATAAAACAGCGCAGATATGCCCGCGACAAAGAGGGGCAGTGTACCGGGGATCAAGGTGCTGCAATCGCTCACAGGTGCGTGGCGCATGGCCATGCCGGCAATCAGAAAATAAGGTAGTCCACAGCCAACAACCATACTGATCAGATGCCGTAATGGTACGGCGGCAATTCGCTCCCAGCGTTGAACGAGAATAGGCAGAAAAACGAACCCGGCCGGACCAAAGCGTAACAGGGCTAACGCATCCGGGGAGAGATTGGCTTTTGCACCTGCGCGTAGCGACAGGAAGAAACCTGCCCAGATCAGTACCGTTACAGCAAGGGCAGCGAAACCAAAACTGGTGCCAAGTCGTTTTGTAACGACAGACGACGGAGTGGATGGGGCGACAGGGAGAGAAGTTGCCACGTCAGTATTTAATAAATAGCTGAATAAATTAGAGATTATCCTCACTATTGGCGGATTTTTTTGCGCAATTTTTCGATATCTCTCGTAATGGATTGGTTGTTTTCGCTAATTTTCAATGAAAATACGCTGATAAATATCAGACTCTGTTGGGGGAACTTATGGACCGCATTGACCGCCAGATGCTGTTGGTTTTGCAGCAGGAGGGCAGGCTTAGTACGGTGGAATTGGCGGAGCGTGTGGCGCTATCACCTTCGCCCTGTGCCAGACGGCTCAAACGTTTGGAGGATCTGGGCATCATCAGCGGCTATCGTGCGGTGCTGAGCCGGCAGAGGTTGCAATTGGCCACCACGGTCTTTGTGAATATCCGGTTGATGCACCACCGTGAAGATGCGGTACGCCTGTTTGAGGATGCTGTACTGCTGATGGAAGAGGTGGTGGCTTGCCATGTTGTTTCGGGCGCGTTTGACTACCTGTTGGAAGTGGTGGTGCGAGACCTGCCCGATTACGAGAAGCTCGTGCGCAAACTCCAGGCGCTTGCAATGGTGCAGGACATCACCAGCAATTTCGCTATTCGTACCGTCAAAAGTGGTGGGCCATTACCTTTGAATGGCTTGACCTGAATTGTTACGGACAGCTTGTTCGCATCGCTACAGATAGCGTGCAGAGCCAACTGTTTGGGTGGTCTCTGTTTGGCTGGGAGAGGATCGAGCAGGCTGGCATAATACTGTCCTTCTGCCCCAGTTGATAACCGTGCTGCTCTGCCGGCCGGTGCCTCCCAATGAGCCCACTTCAGAACGACACCTTTTTGCGCGCCTTGCTGCGCCAGCCTACCGATTACACCCCACTCTGGTTGATGCGCCAGGCAGGTCGTTACCTGCCCGAATACCGTGCTACCCGTGCACGTGCAGGCAGTTTCCTCGATCTGTGCAAGAACACGGAGCTGGCTACGGAAGTCACTTTGCAGCCTCTGGAACGCTACCCCTTGGATGCGGCGATTTTGTTTTCCGACATCCTGACCGTGCCGCACGCGATGGGCCTGGGTTTGTATTTTGCCGAAGGTGAAGGGCCCAAGTTCGAGCGGCCTTTGCGCGACGAAACGGCTATCAAGGCTTTAGTCGTACCTGACATGCAGGAACTGCAATATGTGTTTGATGCAGTTGGCTGCATCCGCAAGGCGTTGAATGGACGGGTGCCGTTGATAGGCTTCTCGGGCAGCCCGTTTACACTGGCCTGCTATATGGTGGAAGGCGGCGGTTCCGATACGTTCAGCAAGATCAAGACCATGATGTACGAACGTCCTGATCTTCTGCACCATATCCTGGCGGTGAATGCCGAGGCGGTGACGCAGTATCTGAACGCCCAGATCGCGGCAGGCGCCCAGGCTGTGCAGATTTTTGACAGTTGGGGCGGCACTCTGGCGTACGGGAAATACCAGGAATTTTCGCTGCGCTATATGCAAAAGATCATCACCGGCCTGAAGCGCGAGAACGATGGCCGCAAAGTGCCGGTGATTGTTTTCACCAAGGGCGGTGGACTGTGGCTGGAGGATATCGCTGCTACAGGCTGTGATGCGATCGGCCTGGATTGGACAGTGGACTTGGCGGATGCCCGCCGCAGGGTAGGGGATAAGGTGGCATTGCAAGGCAATATGGACCCGAATGCACTGTTTGCGAACCCAGCTGCAATTGAAGCGGAAGCTGCGCGCCTGCTGGCCAGCTTCGGCACAGGCAGCGGCCATGTGTTCAACCTGGGGCATGGGATTTCGCAGTTCACACCACCAGAGCATGTCAGCGCCTTGGCGCAGGCTGTGCATCAGCACTCACGTCAGTACCATGCGGGTTAATTTCCGGTCTTTGTCAGTTCCGAATTTCGCACCTGTTCCATGTCTGGTGGGCTGGTTACGGTGCTAGATTACGGGCGGGTTCGACGAGAATACCGGCAAAACATCAAAGGTGGTAGGTCGGTATTTTCAATAAAATATAATAAAAACATAGCCTTGCTGTAATAACTTTAAGTTGTTTACTTGAAATATACGCTAACTTATGCACAGTTTCTCTTAGCTGGACTTATCGGGTTGTCAAGCAGTTAAAAAACTTGCCTTAGTAGCTACTTATTCACCAAGTAATTGATTTTAATAAATTTATTGTTGAGCCTATTTTTTGTGCAAGCCAGCAATAAGCCTGTAACTCCGGGAATTTATATGATTCCCCTAAACTTGCTCACAAAGTTATCCACAGAAAGTGTGGACAGTCGAAAAAACCCTGTTGTTACGGGTGTTTAAGCGCCTATGGCGATGCTGAAAATTCTTTTCTTGACAGCTCATGCCCTACCTCCGTGTTGCCCTGGATGTACCTTTACCGCGACTGTTTGATTACCGATTGGATATCGCCACATCGGCTGATATCGGCCGTCGCGTTGTGGTGCCTTTTGGCACGCGGCGTCTGGTCGGCGTAGTGCTGGAGATTGTCGAGCAGCCGGATTACGACGTAGCAGCTATCAAGTCGGCCGAGGCTGTATTGGATGACATGCCGGCTTTGTCGCCGGCGCTGCTGGGTTTGTTCCGTTTTTGTGCTGACTATTATCAGCACCCGATAGGCCAGGTGCTGCACACGGCGTTGCCGACCCGCTTTCGGGACTCCACGGTATTCCGCGTGGCGGAAGCATTGCGTTACGTTGCGGTCGATTCCGCTGGCTTGCTGACCAGTCTGCCCAAGCGCGCTGCATTGCAATTACGGCTGGCCAAGCTGCTGGCCATACCTCGCAACGAGGCAGAGCTGCGTGCTGCTGGTGGTACGGCCTGGAAAACCGTACAGGCGTGGTTGGAGGCTGGTCTGGTGGTGGCGCAGGTGGTGCAAGTTGCCCCTGGTGTGGCAGCTCAGGGACCGCAGTTGAATGGGGAGCAGGCTGAGGCTGTTGCGGCGATCAGTACTTCAGAGGGTTTCGCTGCATTTCTCTTGAATGGTATTACCGGCAGCGGCAAGACAGAGGTCTACCTCAATGCTATTGCTGCGGTGCTCGCACGGGGCCAGCAGGCGTTGGTGCTGGTACCGGAGATCAACCTCACGCCGCAGTTGGAAGGGCGGTTCCGTCAGCGTTTTCCTGGTGTTGATATTGTCAGCCTGAACAGCGGTGTGGCGGATGGCGAGCGCGCTGCAGGTTGGGTACGGGCTGCCCGTGGTGAAGCCGGCATCGTGCTGGGTACGCGGCTGGCGGTATTTACGCCCGCTCCCGGGTTGGGGCTGATCGTGGTGGATGAGGAACATGATGCGAGCTTCAAACAGCAGGACGGCTTGCGGTATTCCGCCCGTGATGTGGCGGTATATCGTGCCCGCCAAGCTGGGATTCCAATCGTGCTCGGCTCTGCCACCCCCTCGCTGGAAAGTTGGCAGAACGCGGAAAGTGGGCGCTATCGTCGCCTGCATCTTGGCTTAAGAGCGGTAGCGGGCGCCCAACCGCCGACTTTGCGGTTGGTGTCGACCAAGCGCCAACCCTTGAGCGAAGGTATACACGCTAGTACCTTGGCGGCCATTCGTGAGCGGCTTGAACGTGGTGAACAATCGTTGGTGTTTCTAAACCGGCGTGGCTATGCACCAGTAATGCATTGCGGTGAGTGCGGGTGGATGGCGGCCTGTACGCGTTGCTCGGCTCGAATGACAGTCCATCTGCGCGAACGGCAGCTGCGTTGCCACCACTGCGGTGAGGAAGACGGCTTGCCACGCGTGTGCCCGGGTTGTGGCAACCAGGACATGAAACCGCTGGGCCAGGGTACGCAAAGGCTTGAGGATATGCTGGCTGAGCATTTTCCCAAGGCGCGGGTATTGCGCATCGACCGTGACAGTACCCGACGCAAGGGTAGTTTCGAGACTGCACTCAACGCTGTGCACGCCGGCGAAGTCGACATCCTTGTCGGTACGCAGATGCTCGCGAAGGGGCATGACTTCCCCAATCTCACTCTAGTGGCGGTAATCGGTGCGGACAACGGGCTCTATTCCGCTGATTTCCGCGCCAGCGAGCGCTTGTATGCGCAGCTGGTGCAGGTTGCCGGCAGGGCGGGCAGGGCCGATAAGCCGGGGGAGGTCTTGCTTCAGACGGACTTCCCGGAACATCCGCTTTACCAGGCATTGTTGGCTGACGACTATGCTGCGTTTGCGGCAGGCGAGTTGGCCGAGCGTAAACTCGCAGGCTTTCCGCCTTTCCTGTACCAGGCCGTCTTACGTGCTGAAGCCAATCAGCTGGATGAAGCATTGGGCTATTTGCGCAATGCCATCCACCTTGCGCCGGCTTCGGATGCGGTGACGGTATGGGACCCGGTGGCGGCCAGTATGATGCGCCTGGCGAGTCGCGAACGTGGTCAGCTGCTTGTGCAATCGACTGCGCGCACTCGGTTGATGGCTTTTCTGAGTGAATGGATGCTTGCTTTGCGCGCCCAGAAACCGACTAAAGTGCGTTGGGCGTTGGATGTAGATCCGCTGGAATTGTAAGCCTTAGTTTGTTGTAACCATTTCATAAGACTTAGTGCCTGTTCAAAGTCTTGGTTGGCAACCATTTCGTAAGCTGGATATTCAGTCCGTTACGCTTGGTACAGCCAGGTAAGGTGTTGTTTGGTAAGAATCTATCTACGATCTTACCTTTGGATGTAATGAGTATTAGGGAGAAATTTTGTTACTGAAATTGCAACGGCCGACCTATGGACTGTGTGTACTAATGGCCGGGCTGCTTGCACCGGTGGCTCAGGCCCAGCTGCCTGCCAGCGTTGCAGCCAGCCTGCGTGCCGCTAAATTGCCCGAGTCAGCGCTGTCGGCGGTGGTATTGGCGCTCGACGGCACTGCGCCGCGGTTGGCTCATGGTGCCGATATGCCGGTCAATCCGGCGTCCACCATCAAGTTATTGACGACGCTGTCAGCCCTGGAGACCTTGGGGCCGACTTTTACCTGGCGTACCGGGCTGTATACCGATGGCCAGATAGAAGGCGACACCTTGCGCGGTAATCTGTACGTGAAGGGTGGGGGAGACCCGAAACTGACGTACGAGCGTGTGTGGCTGCTGTTACGGGAGCTGCGCAATCGCGGCATCCGCAAGGTAAGTGGTGATCTGGTGCTCGACCGTAGTTTCTTCACACTGTCTGTCGATAAGGATGCCGTGCCGTTCGATGAAGAGCCGGAGCGTGCCTACAACGTGGCGGCAGATGCATTGCTGATGAATTTCAAGGCGCTTCGGTTTGATATGGAGTCGGACGCGGAATCAATGCAGGTGCGTGTTGACCCACCGATGGCAGGGGTACAGGCCAGCAGCCGTATGAAACTGATAAAGGGGGATTGCACCAGCTGGTCGCAAACCTGGACCCGGCCAGAAGTAACGATTACGTCCGATGGTCAGGTTCGCGTGGTGCTGACGGGGCGTTTCCCACAACAGTGTCGTGCCAGCCGTTATCTGGGTTTGCTCGGTGCAACGGATTTCGCCAGTCGGCTTACTCGCGGCTTATGGGCAGAGTTGGGCGGCAACATTGCTGGGCAGACGCGTGAAGCGGTAACGCCCGCTGATGCCACGCTTCTGGCGGAACAACAGTCTCCACCCTTGGCTGAACAGATACGCGATGTGAACAAGCTGTCCAACAACACGATGGCGCGCACCATCTACCTGACGCTTGGAGCAAACCAACCCTTGGTAGGCAGAGACAGCCAATCTGCCGCTGCTGAAGCCGTACGTGGCTGGTTGGCCCGGCAGGGTTTGGACTTCCCGGAGCTGGTAGTGGATAACGGAGCGGGTCTTTCACGTACCGCGCGGATCAGCGTCCGGCACCTTGCGCAGGTGTTACAGGCGGGCCAGCGCAGCAACTATGGAGCTGAATTCGTCGCCAGCCTGCCGATTGTGGGTATGGATGGCACCATGCGTAATCGTCTCGTTGGTACGCCGCTGGTGGGGACCGCCCGGATCAAGACCGGTACCTTGAATGATGTGAAAGCGGTAGCGGGTTATGTGCGCGACGTAAAGGGACGCAACTGGGTTGTCGTGGGGATCCTGAACCACCCACGTGTTGAAGCTGGCCAGCCAGTACTCGACAATCTGCTGCAGTGGGCTGCTACGTCTGATATGACGCTTTCTCAAGTGGCCAAGCCATGAAATACCAAGACCTCCGCGACTTTATTGCCCAGCTTGAAGCAATGGGTGAACTGAAGCGTATCAAGACACCGGTTTCAAGCCATCTGGAAATGACGGAAATCTGCGATCGGGTGCTCCGTGCAGAAGGGCCTGCGTTGTTGTTCGAGAACGTACCGGGTTACAACATGCCGGTTTTGGGCAATCTTTTTGGTACGCCGCGCCGTGTAGCCTTGGGCATGGGGGCGGAAGAAGTCAGCGCCCTGCGTGAGATTGGCAAATTGCTGGCTTATCTGAAGGAGCCCGAACCACCCAAGGGGCTCAAGGATGCTTGGGAGAAATGGCCAATCTTGAAGCAGGTGCTGAATATGGCGCCAAAGGTACTCAAAAGCGCACCGTGCCAGGACGTGGTGTGGGAGGGGGACCAGGTCGACCTCAAGCGCATTCCTATTCAGCATTGCTGGCCTGGGGATGTGGCGCCACTGATTACCTGGGGGCTGGTAGTCACACGCGGGCCGCACAAGCCACGCCAGAACCTGGGGATTTATCGCCAGCAGCTGATCGGCAAGCATCAATTGATCATGCGTTGGCTGGCACATCGCGGTGGCGCGCTGGATTTTCGCGAGCATGCGATCCGCCACCCCGGTGAGAAATTTCCGATTTCGGTGGTGCTGGGGTGTGACCCAGCCACCATTCTGGGAGCTGTCACGCCGGTGCCCGATAGCTTGAGCGAATACCAGTTCGCTGGCCTTTTACGCGGCAGCAAGACCGAGCTGGTGAAGTGCCTGGGTAATGAGCTGCAAGTGCCTGCCAGTGCAGAAATCGTATTGGAAGGGCATATTCCGCCGGCAGAAAAGGACTGGACCGGCGTCAGCGAGACAGGCATACCGATGAAGGAAGTGGGCGGCTATCTGTACGCGTTGGAAGGCCCCTATGGCGACCATACTGGCTACTACAACGAACAGGACTGGTTCCCCGTCTTCACGGTTGATCGCGTTACCACGCGGCCGGACCCGATCTATCACAGCACCTATACCGGTAAACCGCCGGACGAGCCGGCAGTGCTGGGCGTGGCGCTTAACGAAGTCTTCGTGCCCATTCTGCAAAAGCAGTTTCCCGAGATTGTCGATTTCTATTTGCCGCCCGAAGGCTGTTCCTACCGTATGGCGGTGGTCAGCATCAAGAAGGCGTACCCAGGTCATACCAAGCGTTTGATGTTTGGTATCTGGAGCTTCCTGCGCCAGTTCATGTACACCAAGTTCATCGTGGTGGTAGATGACGACGTGAACACGCGGGACTGGAAGGAAGTGATCTGGGCCATCACGACACGGATGGACCCGAGCCGGGATACTACCTTGGTGGACAGCACACCGATTGATTACCTTGATTTCGCGTCGCCGGTATCAGGGCTGGGGTCAAAGATGGGACTGGATGCCACTAACAAATGGCCGGGTGAAACGACGCGGGAATGGGGAGTGCCGATTGAGCGCGATGCGGCGGTTGTCGCCAGCGTCGATGCGCTATGGCCCAAACTGGGCCTCGATTAGTCTGCCTGCCCGTTCACAGTCTTTCTGTATGGCGGTGAACAGGGTACAAACATAAATAAAACCTATAAAAGGGCGGCCAATGGCCACACTGCTTAAATATTTCAAGGGCTCTATATTCGTTACGGTATTTGGTCTGGTTGCGGCGTATCTCATCGGGGGGCCGAAAGCCGCGTTTATTGCTGCGATTCTGTCGGTACTTGAGGTATCGCTGTCGTTTGACAATGCGGTCGTCAATGCGACGGTGTTGAAAGACATGGATGCCAAGTGGCGTCACCGTTTCATGACCTGGGGCATGCTGATTGCCGTGTTTGGCATGCGGGTGGTGTTTCCAGTGCTGATCGTGGCGGTGATTGCTCAACTTAATCCGTGGGCGGCACTTATGCTGGCGGTGAGCGAACCGGTTAAATATGCGGAGACACTGACATCGGCCCACGTGGTCGTGGCGGGCTTTGGCGGTGCTTTCCTGATGATGGTCTTCCTCAAATTTTTTCTCGACAAGGAAAAGGACGTACATTGGGTACGCCTTATCGAAGCGCCGCTTAGTAAGCTGGGCAAGATGGAAGCCGTGGAGATCGCAGTCTGCTTGGCGGTGGTCTACGGTATTTCGACCATGCTGCACGACGAAGAGCGGTTTGCGTTTGTCATTGCAGCGGTCGCAGGAGTAGTGATCTATATCGTGGTCGATGGTCTTGCTTCGCTGCTGGAAACCGAACAACCCGGTGATGCTGGTGTGGTGGCGCGTACAGGTCTTTCAGCTTTCCTATACCTGGAGGTATTGGATGCGAGCTTCAGCTTTGATGGCGTAATCGGCGCATTTGCACTGTCCAACAACATTTTCATCATCGCGATTGGTCTGGGTATTGGCGCGATGTTTGTACGGTCGTTGACCATCATGTTCGTCGAGAAACAAACGCTCGATCAATTCCGTTATCTGGAACATGGCGCTTTTTACGCAATCGGCGCGCTTGCCACGATTATGTTTGTCGGTACCTTCCACGAAATTTCCGAAGTGGTGACCGGGTTGATCGGCGCGGGCTTTATTGGATTGGCGCTTTGGGCGTCGGTCAGGCATAACAGGTCCACGCCCGATTAAAACCTATCTACAGTCTGCTGCGCGTCAGCGATACAGCGTTGAAAACAGCCTCGGAATGCTCATTTACCAATCGTAAACTCCGCTTCCTCGGCTGTTTTCGCCTTGTCTTGCTTTAGCTCGCGAGACTGTAAACAGGTTCCTGAATCCAAATAGCAGGTTCGTAGCAGGTCGAGTGGGAATGCCGGGCAGCAAAAAGCGCGGTGGCCTGTGAAGCCATCGCGTTTTCTTTTGCGTGCTATGTCAGGTTCCCTACGCTTCATCCTGCTGACGATCGCTTGTGGCAGATCGCGAACAGGATTTGAGCTGAGCAATTCAACCCAGGAACTGGTTGTGGTATTGCTCGTCCATCAGTTGGCGGCAGTCAATGACGCGCAGGTCATTATCGTTGGCGAAGCTCATGAGAAAGCTGTAAACACGTGGGTCCACCTTTTCCAGCTGCTTGTCGACCGCGACGCAGCGGACATTCTCCATGACCATCGGCCGCACATAGGGTGCGTAGGAAAGTTTCTGGTCCATGCCGAAGGTAGAAAGAACCCCGGATAGACGTTCCGCCCAATCGGAGGGGCGAAACTCTCGGCCATTTTTAGTCAGGCCTTGGATGATGACTTCGTACGGGTTGCAAATCATCTGTTGTGTGCTTGGGTAGGTGCTTTGGATTATTCTTGCTGGCTTGAGCGGCGATCCCGCTCTTACCAGAATAGAAGGGGAGACAAGATGCCGAAACCGGTTAGCCGTATTTTACTGGTAAACGACGAAAAACTGGTGCTCAAAGCATTGGTAAAAGGATTGAATGCCGCCGCACGGCAGTTGGATAACCCGCTCGGGATCACCTGTACCGGTGTGGAAACTGCGGCTGAAGCACTGACAGCCCTACGCGAAGACGGTGAAATACAGGCGGTGATCGTGGATGACCAGCTGCATGGCGCGCAAGCTGGCCAGCCACGTAGCAAGAAGCTGCAGATGACGGCGCTGGACCTCGTACATGAAATTCACGCGCTGCGGCCCGAGCTGGATGTATATGTGCTGATCGCCCAGGAGAATGAGGACGAGGTCGTCAACACGCTGCTCTGTGAAACCGTCGATGGCTACTTCTACCGGGACGACCCGGACTACCTGGGTTGGTATCGCATCATGAATGCGCAGTTCCAGGAACGCGCCCATACCCCCTTCTACGATAAGCTCAAGCAGTATGTCTTCATGGCCAAAGATGCCTGGCATACGCCGGGGCACAGCTCGGGTGACAGCCTGCGCGGCAGCCCCTGGGCGGAAGATTTCTACGACTTCATGGGCGAGCATATCTTCAAGGGTGACCTGTCGTGCTCGGTGCCGATGCTTGATTCATTGCTGCACCCCACCGGCATTATCGAAGACGCCCAGCAGATTGCCGCCAAGGCATTTGGTGCACGGCGCACTTTCTTCGCCACCAACGGTACCTCCACTGCCAATAAGGTGATCCTGCAGACGGTACTGGCGCCGGGCGACAAATTGCTACTCGACCGGAATTGCCATAAGTCGGTCCACCATGGCGTGGTGATCTCGGGCGCGTTGCCTATCTATATGGATTCGAGCACCAATGAGGTGTATGGGCTGTTCGGTCCGGTATCGAAGGCAGTGCTGCTGAAAGCGATCGAAGACAATGCCGATGCGCGCGCCATGATACTGACCTCATGCACCTACGATGGCCTGCGTTACGATTTGAAGCCGATTATCGATGCGGCGCACAAGCATGGCATCAAGGTCATTATCGACGAGGCTTGGTACGGCCATGCCCGTTTTCATCCGGAGTTTCGTCCTACGGCGCTTGAGTGTGGAGCCGACTTTGCCACCCAGTCCACCCACAAGGTGATGAGCGCCTTCTCGCAGGCGTCGATGATTCACATCAACACCCCACATTTCGATGAGCATGTGTTCCGCGAAAATTACAACATGCACACTTCCACCAGTCCGCAATACAGCATGATCGCCAGTCTCGATGTCGCACGCCGGCAGATGAGCATGGAGGGCTACAAGCTGCTCAGCCGCACCTTGTCGCTGGCTGCGGAGCTGAAGGAAATGATCAATGCCACCGGTGTGTTCCGGGTGTTGGAGTTGGACGATCTGCTGCCCAATGAAGTGAAGGGCGACGGGGTTCGGCTTGACCCGACCAAGATCACGGTTGATATTTCAGCCTGCGGTTATACCGTGGACGAATTACAAAAGCTGCTGTTCGAGCGCTTCAATATCCAGATCGAGAAATCGACCTTCAATACTATTACCCTGCTGCTGACTATCGGCACCACCAAAAGCAAGGTATCGCGCTTGTACGATGCGTTGATGCGCATCAGCCGCGAAGGCCGTGCGCCGCGGCGCTTGTACCGTACGCCGGCCATTCCGCATTTCACCAGCCTGAAATACCTGCCGCGCGATGCCTTTTATTGTGGTGGCCAGCTATCACCGTTGCTTGATGAAGCGGATCAGGTCAACGCAAAACTCGCAGGCCGTATCAGTGCTGACCAGATTGTGCCTTATCCGCCGGGTATTCCTGTTCTGGTTCCTGGTCAAGTAATTACGCCGGAGATCATCAGTTATCTGGTTAATCTGCTACGCAGCCAGAAGCAGGTCGAGCTGCATGGCGTGGTATTCGATGGCTGGCTGCCATGTATCCGGGTGCTTACAGAGGCTGATGAGCTGGGACTGCGGCCACTGGATGGCGTGGCCTGATGGTAGATATATCCGATGACATGATGGAAAGCGTTCTTTCGCCGCTAACCCAGCATCCGCTGAGCAGTGTGGAGCTGGATCGGCTTAATGCTGAAGCCTGGTACTTTCAATACGGTAATCCGGTGCATGCCCGTGTGCTTGCTGAAACAGCGGTGGAGCATGCGCGGGCAGTGGAAGATGCTTATCGCGAAGCCTATGGCCGGTTGTCATTGGCGAGCTATCAGATGCGCCATGGCGATCGTGTATTGGCCGAACGGGAATTTCACGCGCTCAAGACATTCTTTGAAGATTATGGCGACGCCTGTGGTGAGATGCGGGCGAGTTTTGGCATTTCGGTGCTCTTGGAGCGGGCTGGCAAGGCGGAGGAGTCGTATGCCGAGCTGATCGCTTACTTGCGGGTGCTGGACGATGCCGAGCTTGTTGATGTGGTCATGGTTTATAACCTGCTCGGTGTGGCCTCCGTCGGTGCAGGGATGATCGACGGCGCGATGCGTCACTACTATCACGCCTTGCGTGCAGCCCGTCAGCTGGATTCGCCTGATCACCTCGCTTTGGTGTTGTCCAATCTGGGCGATGCTCAGCACAGTGCTGGCAATTACGAAGATGCGATCAGTTTTCTGATCGAAGCCGATACCATGGTCGCCAGATCGTGCATGGGTGCCATGGCCCCTATCGTGGCGGGTAACCTTGCTATGTGTCAGCTCGCTATGGGAGCGCATGAGGCGGCTTACGAAACCATCGATCCTTATCTGGAAATCAGCGATCAGGTCAAATGGACCGGTCGAGCCAATAACGCGTTCTTTCAGGTGATAGCTGCGCATACCTATGTGGCACACAGCGATTGGCAGCGGGCGCGTGCCAAGGTGAACAAAGCCTTGAATGCGGCTGAGGCGAGTGGCGAGATCAAGATATTGACCCATTGCTACTGGGTGCTTGGTCTGGTCGAGCGCGGCTGTGGTCATCTGGACGCGGCATTGGCGGCTTTGTGCGAAGCCGAGAGCCGGCTCAGCAAAGTGCGCGACCCTTATTACCAGGTGCAGATACCGCATGAGTTGGCGCGTACCTACGCCGCGCTTGGCCAATGGCGCGAAGCCTATGTTTATATGGAACGCTTCCAGCAGCATTTTCAGCTGATTCAAGGGAGCGCTGCTCGTGCCCGTACCCAGATGATGCAGCTGCAAAGCGAATTGACCGAAGCAGAACGCGACCGTGACAGCGCCCTGGTCAAACAGGCGGAGGCTGAACGGGCACGTACAAACCTGGAGATGTTGAACCGCGAGCTTGCCGCAAAGGTAGTCGAGATCGAACGGCTGCAGGAACAGTTACGTGAACAGGCGATCCGTGACCCGTTGACTGAGCTCTATAACCGGCGTTATCTGCAGCAGACTCTGGTCAGCGAGTTGCAGTTGGCAGAACGACGAAATTATCCGTGCTGCGTGGTATTGATCGATCTGGATCATTTCAAGGAGGTCAATGATCGGTACGGCCACCCGATGGGTGACAGGGTATTGATAGCGTTGGCCAGCTTATTGGGGGCCAATATCCGTGGTTCGGATTTTGCCTGCCGCTTTGGTGGCGAGGAGTTTTGCCTTGTGCTGGCCGATATTGGATTCGAAATGGCGGTTGCCCGGGCTGAAGCGTTCCTGGAAGCTTTCCAGTCGGTATCGATCGAGCTGCAGGACCAGCAGCTTTCCGGTGTGACATTCTCTGCGGGTGTGGCCGAATTTCCCCGACATGGCAGGGCGGTTGATCAATTGTTGATGGCGGCGGATGAGGCGCTTTACCGGGCGAAGGCAGCAGGGCGCAGGCGGGTGATGGTGGCAGATTGATAGCCGCTTCCTCAGCTGTTTTCGCCTTGTCTCGCTATAGCTCGCAAGACTTTGAAAAGGTTCTAAGACACAGGCGTTCGACTCTATTTAATAAATTTATGTCGCATGGATGAAAATCCTGCTTGACCAAGACTTGCTGCATCGGGGAAGCTCAGGACTCTTCCGTTTTGTAACAAAACCTAAGGTTCCAGCATGAGTGCCAGGCATTTTCTCCAGTTCACCGACTTTACCCGCGACGAATACGAGCACCTCTTCGCGCGCAGCCGAGTACTGAAAGATCGCCTGCGCCGAGGGGAGCTTTACCAACCTTTGGTGGGCAAGACGCTGGCCATGATTTTCGAGAAAAGCTCGACCCGGACCCGTGTGTCGTTTGAAGCCGGTATGAACCAGTTTGGCGGACATGCCATGTTCCTGGCTTCCAAGGATACCCAGCTTGGTCGTGGCGAGCCGATTGAGGATGTGGCGCGTGTCATCGGTCGAATGTGCGATATCGTCATGTTGCGCACCTACGAGCAGCGCATCGTCGATACCTTTGCCGCTTATTCCAATGCACCGGTCATCAACGGGTTGACCAATGAATACCACCCTTGCCAGACTTTGGCGGACATCTTTACCTATATCGAGCATCGCGGTTCGATCGAGGGCAAGACTGTCGCCTGGATTGGCGACTCGAACAATATATCTCGCACTTGGTTGCAGGCAGCCAAGCTATTCAATTTCAAACTGCATCTGGCGTCGCCTAAAGGCTATGAGATGAAGGTGCTGGATGGTATCGATTATGGCAGCGAGTATTTCGAGCAAACGCATGACCCACGGGAGGCAATTGAAGGCGCCGATGTGGTGACTACCGATGTTTGCGTCTCGATGGGGTTCGAGCGCGAAAGCCTGCAGCGCCGCGTTGATTTTCTGCACTATAAAGTCAGCGCCGACCTGATGAAGCTGGCGGACAAGGATGCGGTGTTTATGCATTGTCTGCCCGCACATCGGGGCGAGGAAGTCGACCCTGAAGTGCTGGACGGTCCGCAGTCGATCGTCTGGGATGAGGCGGAAAACCGTATGCATACGCAAAAGGCGCTGATCGAATTCCTGTTGCTCGGCCGCGTCGACAACTGAGTGATACTCTTTCCGAACCTGTCTTAGAACCTGCCTAAAGTCTCGCGAGCTAAAGCAAGACAAGGCGAAAACAGCCGAGGAAGCGGAGTTTACGTGCGGTAAATGAGCATTCCGAGGGTGTTTTTGACGCCGTATTGCTGACGCACAGCAGACTTTAGACAGGTTCTTACGGTCTGTCGTGGGCGGTTGTCAGCAGGGTGCAGCGCAGAAACTGGAATGTACTTTTGTACATGAGGATTTTGAGCAGCACATAGGCCCTGATCACGACTGCGCAGCAAGATCGTAAACAAGTCCTTCTATAACGGTGTACCTACCTTTTTCTGGAGCGTAAGCATGATCGATCATACCGGGATCACTGTCAGTGACTTTGCCAAGAGCAGGGCTTTCTACGAGTCGGCATTGGCGGCAATCGGCTATGCAAAGCTCATGGAATTTCCCGCCAGCGTGACGGGTCACTCCGATGTGGCCGGGTATGGCGAGCGTGCCACGAAAAAGCCGGATTTCTGGATACATGCGGGTACACCGAACAAACCGCCAGTCCATATCGCATTCCGCGTGGCCGATCGTGCTGCTGTCGATGCATTTCATGCAGCGGCGTTGGCAGCTGGTGGTCGCGATAATGGCAAACCTGGTTTGCGGCCGCATTATCATCCCGATTATTACGGCGCCTTTGTCCTAGACCTGGACGGCCATAATGTTGAAGCTGTTTGCCATTGCCCTGGATAGACCATGCCTCATATCACCATTGAGTACAGTGACAACATCCCCGATGAACCCCACTTCCCGACCTTGTTTGCGGAATTGCACCAAGCCCTGGTTGGCCTCGGTGATGTCGCAATTAACGATATCAAGAGCCGGGCAATCAAGTTGACTGACTGGCATGTTGGCGATGGCAACCCAGGCCACGCCTTTGTGCATCTCAAGCTCTATTTCATCAATCGTCGTACCGATGAATTCAAACAACGCGCCTTGGCGATGATACAACCGATTGTTGCCGCCAGTTACCCCCAGGCGCTTGCTGAATGTGATTGCCAGCTCTGTTTCGAACTGGTCGATATCCAAGGCGCCTATTACGCCAAAATCGTTTCAAACTGATTGACCTGCAGGAATTGCCCTATGTCCGACATCAACAAGGTCGTGCTCGCCTATTCGGGCGGCCTCGACACCTCCGTTATTCTCAAGTGGCTGCAAGACACCTATCGATGTGAAATCGTCACCTTCACCGCCGACATCGGCCAGGGTGAAGAGCTGGAACCAGCTCGCGCAAAGGCCCTCAAATTGGGCATCAAGGCGGAGAACATCTTCATCGATGATCTGCGCGAAGAGTTTGTCCGTGACTTCGTCTTCCCGATGTTCCGCGCAAACACGATTTATGAGGGCGAATATCTGCTTGGTACCTCGATTGCCCGTCCATTGATCGCCAAGCGGCAGATCGAAATCGCCAATGCAACCGGGGCGGGTGCCGTCAGCCATGGCGCTACCGGTAAGGGAAATGACCAAGTACGTTTCGAGTTGGGTTATTACGCTCTCAAGCCCGGTGTGAAGGTGATTGCACCATGGCGCGAGTGGGACCTGCTGTCCCGCGAAAAGCTGCTGGCCTATGCCGAAAACGCAGGCATCCCGATTGATATGAAGCATAAGCAAGGTGGAGCGCCGTACTCAATGGATGCCAACCTGCTGCATATCAGTTTTGAGGGCCGTCACCTGGAAGACCCCAAGGCCGAAGCGGAGGAAAGCATGTGGCGCTGGACGGTATCGCCCGAGGCAGCGCCCGATGCGGTGGAATATGTCGACCTCGAATTTGAGCGTGGCGATGTAGTGAGTGTAAATGGTGTGCGTCTTAAGCCGCATGAGGTATTGGCCAAGCTCAATGAACTGGGCGGTCGCAACGGTATTGGGCGGCTCGATCTGGTCGAAAACCGATATGTTGGTATGAAATCGCGTGGCTGTTACGAAACGCCAGGCGGCACCATTTTGCTCAAAGCACACCGTGGCATTGAATCGATTACCCTTGACCGGGAAGTGGCGCATTTGAAGGACAATCTGATGCCACGCTATGCCGAGATCATTTACAACGGCTATTGGTGGAGCCCGGAGCGCCGTGCTATCCAGGCGCTGATCGACCAGACCCAGGAACGCGTGAATGGTTGGGTGCGGGTTAAGCTGTACAAGGGGAGCGTCAGTGTGGTCAGCCGGGATTCGAAGGATTCGTTGTTCGACCAGACGATTGCCACCTTCGACGATGATGGTGGCGCTTACAACCAAAAGGATGCGGAAGGTTTCATCAAGCTAAATGCCCTGCGTATGCGGATTGCAGCCGCCAAGCGTGGCTGATTGTTGAACCGATGCAGTAAAAGACCCGGCCTTGTGCCGGGTTTTTTATTCAGCTTGCGTTGGGGGAGAGGGGGCTATGCTGGGGGCTAATGGATAATTTGTTGGTTAGTGTTGTTTGGGAGAAGTAAAAATGAAAAAGACTCTGCTAATGATGGCTGTACTGGCATTGAGCGGTTGTGCGGCGATGTCGGATGCGGAGTGCCGCACAGGGGATTGGTATGGTTTTGGCGAACGGGATGGTCGGGATGGTAGCGGCAGCCGGTTGGGCAGCTACGCACAAGCCTGCCAGAAGGTCGGTATATTGCCAGACCCTGCCGAGTATTCTCGTGGCCATGAGCGAGGCTTGCGTACTTATTGCACGCCAGAGAACGGCTATCGTGTTGGTGTGAGTGGCCAGTCGTACGAGAATGTCTGTGCGCCGGAACTACAGGCCGGCTTTCTGCGCGAATACGAGCGTGGGCGGGTGCGTTATGAGCTGCGGCGCGATATCGATTCATTGCGGAACGACATCACACGCTGGGACCGGGAAAATGTCCGCCTGGGTGACTTGATCAGCAAGTCCAGCAACGAAGACGAACGTCGTCGATATTTGCAGCAACGTGATAACAACGATAGAAATCGACGGGATGCGCGTATTCGTCAGTTGCTGTTGGAGACGCGCTGGAATTTGCTGCCTAACTGATCTTGATATTGCTCAAGCTGGCTTGGCGTCTCTTCCCAATCTTACTTCGCAGCCGTGATCAGGGTTCATGCTTCACCCTGCTGACGGCTGCTCGTGACAGTTTGTGAATGGGGTCTCATAAGCCCTGGGGTAAGGCAGTTTATATACCGCCTGATGCCTGATAGCGGCGTTCCAACCAATTCACTGCGGCAGCCATCAGCAAAGTCATCGCCAGATAGCTGAACGAAATCACCAGATAGGGCTCCCAGTAACGGGAATAGGCACCAGCCACGGTACGGGCGGCATAAGCCATTTCGGCCAGCCCAATCGCTGAGACGAGTGAGGAATCCTTCAGCAACATGATGGCTTCGTTACCCAATGGTGGCAGCATGCGGCGAAATGCCTGGGGCACGATCACAAAACGCATTGTCTGCCAGTAATTCATACCCAGCGAACGAGCAGCTTCGGCTTGGCCCTTGTGGATGGACTGGATGCCGGCTCGGAAAATCTCGGTGATATAGGCACCTGCATTCAAGGTGAGTGCTACAAGGCCAGACAGAAAAGCGCCGTAGTCCTGACGCAGGGTACGGGCCAGTTCACCTGAAATCAGCACGCCATCGGTAGGGTGTACCAATAGGGGCATCAAAGCGAAATGCACCAGCATGATCTGTACAAACAGCGGTGTGCCACGGAAGAACGTGACATAGGCGGCGGTTGGCATACGAATGCCCCAGCGTACCGGCAGGCGCCAAGCGCCATGTTTGACCTCGGCCAAGCGCCCCATACCGCCAATCAGGCCGATCAACGTACCGAAAACGACAGCGACAGCGGTGATCTCCACTGTCATCAGTGCGCCATCGATGAAGAGTTGGCGGTATTCCCAGACGATGTCGGGACGGAAGTGGCTTAGGAGGGGTACGGTTTCCTGAATAGCCTTCCAGGCGCTGGTGAAATCCATATGAGCGAACCTTAAAAATCAAGAAGCGCAATTTGCAGGAAATCGCGCTTCAAGTTACAGCGAGAAACGAGGGGAAATTTACTTCTGAGCCCCAAAGTACTGGGTGTAGATTTTATCGTAAGTACCATCTTCCTTAATCTTGGCGAGGCCTGCATTTATTTTGGCCAGGAGTTCAGTATTCCCTTTCTTGACGGCAAAGCCATAAAACTCTTTGCTGAAGTCTGCCGATTCCAAGGTCTTGAGTTTTGCATTGGGATTGTTGGCCACATAGTGGGCGACGACGCCATTATCGGCGATAACGGCATCCAGGCCACCTGCTTGCAGTTCCTGCAGGGCCAACGGTACGCTCTCGAAGCGTTTGATATTGGTGCTGGTTTTGCCTAGTAAGCTCTGCGCGACTTCATCGCCAGTGGAACCCGTCTGTACGCCAATCTTCTTGCTCTTCAGGTCTGCCGCAGCGGTGATCTTGGCGCTTTCACCTGTGGCGATCAATTGCTTGGCTTCGAAATAAGGCGAGGAAAAATCCATCGACGCTTTGCGCTCTTCCGTAATGGTGACTGCTGAAGCCACGATGTCGCGGTCACCCGTAGCCAGTGTATTGAAGATACCTTCCCATGGCGTGTTGACGAATTCCACCTGAAAGCCTGCCCGCTCTGCTGCTGCTGTCAGTACGTCAACATCGAAGCCGACGACTTTCTTGTCCTGGGTTTCGGATTCAAATGGCGCAAAGACGGCGTCAGCCGCAGCCTTGACCGTCACCATTTTGGGCGCAGCTGGTTTGCCAGGTGCGTCGCTGGCTGGAGCGGCATCTTCTTTCTTTCCGCAGGCTGCCAATAATAGGGTTGCAGCAAAAGTACTCATCACGAGGCGGCGGCTGGTATTCATATTCATATCTCTCAATTGGATAACTAATTGGGTAAGCAATGAAACGGCAGACTGTATACACCGGATCGTCCATAGACTTAAGCCCAGCTGTATAAGGATTACCCTATGTTGGATTACTACAACGTATATGCCTGTTGAGAATTGATTCAAAGTCTTGCGAGCTATGGCAAGACAAGGCAAAAAAGCAGAAGAGGGAATGATTGAGGAATGAAGCCAGTTCTGAATCTCATCCTGACTTCCATTGAATAACAGCGCTCTTGCGGCACGCCAATTTGCGAGGCGGGTAAGTTTTGCGCGCTATTTCTGATGTGTTTCGAACCGGGCTGTCGTTAGTGCTGATCTGCCTAATTGAACGTATTGCTGTGAAAGCTCATGTCCCGCCACCGGGAAGATCCAATGGTTGGATACTGCCGGAACCAATAGGTACATCCTTGGGCAGGAAGGGATTCTTTATCTGGATGACCCGACGATTCTTCAGGTTCGCCTTGAAAATGGCCGGGCTGTTGAAGCGATAAAACAATTTATCGAAGCTGCCATCCTCAATCATCATCTGAAGGCCTTTTTCGATACGTTGTGCTAAAGCGATGTCCTTGCGGCTGGTAAAAAAGTAGTAGGGCCAGGGGTAATAGATGACCAGTCGCTTCTCGACGCTCAAATCCGGGATTTCCGGATGATTGAGCTCAAACTCTTCAAATACCTCAGTAATGCCACGGGGGAACAAATCGACATATTTCTCTGCGGTCAGCCGAAACAGGTCTTTATAGTTATGTTCGTTAACCGTGATGCCGTTTGCTTTATAAACCTGATTATCGCCCCAGCCTCTGCCTTGGCCTATCTTCAGCTTCTTCAGGTCTTCCAGCGTCTTGATGTTATCTATTTCCGCTTGCTTGCTGACGTTGATTAATGCAATGCGATAACCGAGCAGGTCTTTACGCAGTGAAATCCGAATGGCCTGTAATTCACGCTCTTTTTCAGGTGAGGTTGAACTCCACATCACATTGATCTTGCCTGAGTTACTTTTTATTTCGGTGATGTAGAGTGACTCATTCATGATGAATTCACTGGGCATCAACTTATAGGGCCCATATTTCGGTACTGTGTGATCAAGCGCTACACGCAGGAATTCGACCAAATCATCAAAACGATGGTCATTCTCGCTTTCCGGTGCGGGGTAGATAACGTTCTGTACAGTTGCTGGTTGCTGCTGAGTTGGCGGCACACTGGCTGCAACCACTGGCAGCACGGTGATCGCCAATAGGATACGCAGGATGTTGAGAAAGCTGATTTGGGATAGAAGATGCCGGCTGACCATGACTGCACCTATTCCGCTAGACGAAGTACTTGAGGTACCGGGCAGTACATAAGCCCTGTTCAAGGCCGCATAGTAAGAACTTGTTCAAAGATCGCGATAACCGCTTAATTCAGCATAGTTGTTGGCTGCTGGTAGAGGTAGTGATCCATATCTACGAGCATCTGCTGTGTACGAAGATACGCGAACACAAAGGTAATGGGCCGCAGGGAATCGACAAATCAGTACTGCTGCTGCGCACCCACTGCCGCCAGTTGCGCAGGGGTAAGCTGGCGTTTCAATTCTTCCAGGCGCAATCTGGCACCGTTTTCACGTTCTGAAGCCTTTTGCAGCCATCGATAGGCTTCCAATTTGTCGGCTGGGACACCACGGCCTGAGAGGTAAAGCAATGCCAGGTTGTATTGGCCGGTTGGGTTGTCCTGTTCTGCTGCCAGGCGAGAGTAGCGTGCTGCTTCAGCATCATCACGGCGTGCGCCACGTCCTGTCATCAGCATAAAACCAAGATAGGCCTGAGCTTCCGCATGATTCTGCT
The DNA here is from genome assembly GCF_052601015.1 of Chitinimonas violaceus. Taxonomy (NCBI): domain Bacteria; kingdom Pseudomonadati; phylum Pseudomonadota; class Betaproteobacteria; order Neisseriales; family Chitinibacteraceae; genus Chitinimonas; species Chitinimonas violaceus. The sequence goes on from NZ_JBQXDJ010000003.1 coordinate 141,852, forward strand.
CTGCTGCACGGCGATACCATGCGACAGCTTTCTCGTTGTCCATTGGTACACCCTGGCCTTTGCGATAACGCAGCCCTAACTGGGTTTGTGCGGCGGCGTCTCCTGCTTCAGCTGCACTGCGCAGGTCTTCCAAACGTAACCCAGCCAGTGCTGTGGTCTCGGGTATCTGAATGGGAGCTGCAACGGTGTCTGCCACAACGACAGGTACTGGGGGGGCCGCCGCTTCTGCAACTAGGGGGACTGGCGAGTTGGCTGGGGGCTGCATACTGGCATGTTGTTCTTTGGAGCTGAGCACGGCTGCGCCCACTACTGCGACCAGAATCAAACCGACACCGACACCAAGCAGTTTGCCTCGGCTGCCTGTAGGCACTGACTTGATATCAATGCGTGGCAGGGCACTTACTCTGGGTGAGAACTCATCGTCAAGCCGCACACTTGGTGGGGTATTGGCCAGCAACTGCGTCGCATGTAAAATCGGGGTGGGCTGCATGCTGAATACAGCACTGGTCTGTGGCGCATCGGGAATTACCAGTGCCCGTTGGTCTATCTCAAGCGACTCAAAAGCCTTGATACAGGTTTCCAGGCTGGTGAAACCGCCGGAAAGCACGGGTTTCTGCATCCGCTTGATCAAGGCAGGCAGAGCCTCCTGGTGAGCATCCTTGTAATAATCGATGCGGTGCAGGGAAATCTGTTTGAACCAATGACCCAGCGCGTACAAATCGGTGCGCCAATCAAGCGCGTTGATACTGAGCTCAGGAATCAACACGCTCTCGTACTGGTGTCGACCGGATTCGCTTAATTCGTACCAGCTGGTTTTGCCATGTTCACCGATCAACTTGGCATAGGTTTGCCAGTCACGGTGGATTGCTTCACGCATAGCAGGTGCGAGGTAGGCAGCATCGGGGCTGGAGAGGTCGATAAAAAGCGGCTTTTCAATCCGTTGCTGTGGGTTACGTGCTACACCAAAATCAAAAAGCTTCAGACTGTCAAAATCAATCTCACCACGGTCATTCTGCGTCATCACCATGATGTCTGGTCGTAAACCGCCATGAACGAGACCGAACCGACCTAGATGGGCAAGGGCGCGCAAGCTGGCCAGTATAAGACGCACCAGATCGCTGGAACGTTGAAAGGGGTGTTCCAATTCCCCGACCGGTGTGGCAAGCCAATGCGTAAGCGGATGGCCGCTCGCTTCGCTCACCAACATACGCCGGTCAAGATCCACCGCGACAAAACGTGCCGCGTAACGGCTGTCACGCTGAAAACCTTGCAACATCCGCGCTTCATGGCACAACCAATAATCGGAGGAAGGGTGCTCCATCGATAGTCGTTTGCACCACCGCTCGGTGTCGCGCTGGCTGAGGAACTTGTCGAACTGTACCGGCCGTTCGGCCTGGACAGGGATTTCGGCGTGATCGGTCATGGTGGCGAATCGTGACTCCGGTTCTTTAGCCGGTTTTGCGTTTGACTCTTGTAGGAAGCCGGCTACCCAGCTTCCCTCGTTTAGCGCTTCGCAGTCTCTGGCAGAACGATATTTACTTCCAGTACATCGTAGTCATCTTGGCGCTCCAACGACACTTTGATGTCATCCTGGCCAACTGCGACATACTTGGAAATGACGGCCATCAGCTCACGTTGCAGATCCGGCAAGTAATCGGGGCTGCCGCGGCTGCCGGCACGTTCATGCGCCAGAATGATTTGTAGTCGTTCCCGCGCTACGGAAGCAGATTTTTTTTTATTGCCTAGCAGATAGTCAAGAAAAGACATGCCTTAGCCCCCAAAGAAGCGTTTGATCCAGCCCTGTTTTGGGGCTTCGACAAAGCGCATGGGACGTTCCTCACCCAAGAAACGGGCGATGACGTCTTTGTAGGCTTCTGCGACGTCTGTGCCTTCCAAATGTATGGCTGGTGTACCACTGTTGGACGCTTGCAGGACGGATTCGGATTCCGGAATGATGCCAATCAACGGAATACGCAGCAGGTGTTGTACATCGTCGAGCGACAACATCTCACCAGCCTCTACTCGCTTGGGTGAATAGCGGGTGATCAACAGATGGGCTTTGATTGATCCACCTTCTTCCGCCTTCTTGGATTTGGCATCGAGGATGCCGAGTATACGGTCGGAGTCCCGTACCGAGGACACTTCCGGGTTGGTTACGACGATGGCTTCTTCGGCAAAGTACAGCGCCAGGAGCGCACCGGTTTCAATACCTGCAGGCGAATCGCAGATGATGTAGTCAAAACCGTCAGCAGACAGTTCTTTCAATACTTTCTCGACGCCATCTCGGGTCAGCGCTTCTTTATCGCGGGTTTGCGATGCCGGCAGGATAAACAAGTTGTCGCAGTGCTTGTCTTTGATCAACGCTTGACGCAGTGTGGCTTCACCTTGGATGACATTGACGAAGTCGTATACGACGCGGCGCTCACATCCCATGATGAGATCAAGGTTACGCAAGCCGACATCAAAGTCGATCACTGCGACTTTCTTGCCGCGTAAGGCGAGCCCGGATGCGAAGCTTGCGCTGGTCGTAGTCTTACCGACCCCGCCTTTTCCGGAGGTGACGACAATGATTTTTGCCACGTTGGTTTTTCCTGAATTTTCTAAATGGAGTGCGCTGGCAGGCAACGCTGCAATATCGTTAGGCATCAGTCTAGGTCCATGGCTTCCATCACTAACCGGTTTCCATCCAGTCGAACTTGGGTGGGCAGGCTCTTGATGCTGGTGGGTAAGGGCTCGTCGATGGCGCGGTAGACCCCGGCCACTGAGAGCAACTCAGCTTCCATACAGTGGGTAAAAATTCTTGCAGAAGAATCGCCACGCGCGCCGGCAAGGGCTCGCCCACGGAGTGGGGCATATACGTGGATATTGCCATCGGCAATGACTTCAGCACCGTGGCTGACCAATGCCAGCACGATCAAATCACCGCCGCGGGCATAGATTTGCTGTCCGCTACGCACTGGTTTGTCGATGATCATCGTGCCACTGGGTGAATGAATGGGTTCTGGCGCTGCTGTGCGCGCAGTGGGCTTACTTTCCTTGACAGAGGCAGGCAACGACACTAGGCCGGCATCGGAAATGGCTGCAGGGCTCAGCCCTCCATGCCCCCTGACTGCCAGAGGTTGCATGCCACTACGCCGCAATAAGGCGGCCAAGGCGGGCAAATCGGGTGAAATTGCGTTGATGGGCCAATCGCTCAGGTCGATCAACGTTGCTTCACCGCCGAAAAAATTATCGCGGCCGCCAAGCTTCTGCCCTAACGCTGTTTCCAGTGCAGCGAAGTCGGCGGTCTTGGGGCTGAAGGCGATGAGGTTAAGCGCAGTGCTCTTGATCTCAAAAGGCACGGCACTACGTGTTGGGGCCGGTTTAACGGAGGCGGTCATCTAGTGCGCTCTGTGACGGCTTAGGATTAGAAAATTGTTGCGGGAGTGTACTTGGTTCACGGCAATTACTTCAACAAGTTAAGCCTTATGCGCCAGATAGTTGGAACCAGTTCGGCAGCCTAGAGGCTACGGCGCTCGATCAGGGCTTGGGCAAGAGTACTGCTGTCCACATGTTCGAGCTCACCGCCCACGGGCAGTCCGCGGGCGATACGGCTGACATGCAGCCCTTGGGCACGTAACAATTCGGCGAGATAGTGCGCTGTCGCTTCACCCTCTACGGTGAAATTGGTAGACAAAATGACCTCCTCTACCAAGCCATCCTTTGCGCGCGCCAGCAGCTTTTCGAAGTGAATATCATTGGGGCCAACGCCATCTAGTGGGGAAAGCCTGCCCATCAAAACAAAATACCGGCCTTTAAATACGAGGGTCTGTTCCATGCGCAGCAGGTCTGCTGGCATTTCTACAACGCAGAGCCGCTGGTCATCACGCGTCGGATCGGCGCAAAGTTCGCATAGCTCATGTTCGGTAAAAGTGTTGCAACGAGCACAGTTGCGTAAGCTGGTAAGGGCATTCGCCAAAGCATGAGCTAATTGACTTGCACCAGCTTGGTCGCGTTGCAGCAGATGGTAGGCCATACGTTGGGCAGACTTGGGCCCAACGCCTGGCAATACCCTTAGTGCGTCAATCAGTTGATTGAGCGGGGAAGGGGTCTTCATACAATACAGAATTGCAATCGCTGTTTAATCAGAATGGCAACTTCATACCAGCTGGCAGGTTTAATCCGGCAGAGAAACCCGCCATCTTTTCCTGTGAGGTTTGCTCGGCGCGACGCAGTGCATCGTTAAATGCAGCTGCAATCAGGTCTTCAAGCATTTCCTTGTCGTCGTCGATCACACTTGGGTCAATGCTGACGCGTTTCACGCTGTGATGGCAATTCATCACGACCTTGACCATGCCTGCACCAGCCTGTCCTTCAACATCGATGTTGCCCAGCTCTTCCTGGGCTTTCTTCATGTTTTCCTGCATTTGCTGGGCTTGCTTCATCAAATTGCCCAGGCCGCCTTTATTGAACATGGTTACTCCTTGTTTGGTTGAATGTTGAAGGGATGCTCAGGCTGCATCCGTCAGCGGTTGTATGGTCTCGGGCAGGACAGTTGCACCGAATTCGGCTATCAGGGTCTGTACAAATGGGTCGGCATTCAGGGCGCTTTCCGCTTCAGCCAACCGAGCAGCACGTTCACGTTGCTGGAGCGCTGCAGGTGTCGCCTCAGCTGTCCCCCCTACACTGATCTTGACTGTGGCGCGTGCACCAAAGTACTGCCCAAGCGACTGTTCCAACTTCTCGCGATATTCGGGACCAGCTACAACTCGGTAACTGTCTGGCACGGTTAACTCGAAATGCAGTCCATTGAATGCGCTCAGTTCTGCATGCTGAGCCAGCATCCCGGCCTGACCGCCAAGTTTGATCCGCTTGAGCAAGCTTGGCCAATTGCCATCGAAGCTTGGTTGAGTTTGAACAGTAGAAATATCACTTTGAACGTCATACGGCCGAGGTGCTGCTTCTGTAGCAGGTAAACTCTCCCACGGAGGAGGGGGCTTGGCTTCTTGAAGAGCTGCTGCAGCGACTACCCCTGAAGATGAGGGAGCGAAATTTGTGTCTGTTTTCTGTGAAGGAGACTGTAGTGTCGACCCCGTCGTCGGTACTGCGTTCGGTTTCGTTTCTATTGGCGCTGCGTGCTGGGTAACAGGAATGGGCGTAACGGAGTTTTGCTGCTGATTGCCTGGTAACGCCAAATTGGGTGTCAAGTGGCGGCTGGGTGAAAAAGCCAGCATGCGCATCAACGTCATGCTCAAGCCCGCAAACTCATCGGGTGCCAATGCCAAATCCCGTCGGCCATGAAGTGTAATCTGATACAGCAACTGCACCTGCTCTACGCTGAAGCGGGGAGCCAGCGCCTGCAGCGCTGAGTATTGAGGATTGTCTGGCATGATGGCTGTTGGTACTGTCTGCATCAATGCAAGCCGATGTAGCAACGAGGACAGCTCTTGCAATGCGGCATCACTGGCAATACCTCGTGCCGCCAATTGTTCTGCTGAAGCAATAAGCTTTGTACCGTCTTGATTTGCCAGATGCTCAAGCAGGTCATACAGGTACGATTGGTCTACTGCCCCCAACATTGCGCGCACGCCAGCTGCTTCGACTTTGCCCGAACCGTATGCGATAGCTTGGTCGAGTAGCGAAAGCGCATCCCGCATGCTGCCAGCCGCTGCGTGGCCTAACAGCTGCAGTGCGTCCATGTCATACGGTATGACTTCCGCATCCAGAACTTGTTGTAGATGCTTGGCAACCTGTGGGGGTAGCATCTGTCGTAAGGAAAACTGAAGACAACGTGACAGCACAGTCACCGGGACTTTTTGAGGGTCAGTTGTCGCCAGGATGAATTTTACGTGGCCAGGTGGTTCTTCCAGCGTCTTCAGCATTGCATTGAAGGCACTCTTGGAGAGCATATGCACTTCATCAATGATGTAAACCTTGAAACGCCCTTGGGTCGGCGCATATTGTGCGTTGTCGAGCACCTCGCGGATGTTATCGATACCGGTGTTGGAGGCCGCATCGATTTCCAACAGGTCTACAAAGCGGCCGGCATCAATTTGCAAACAAGCATCGCAGTGCCCACACGGAGAGGCGGTAACGCCGGATTCACAGTTGAGTGACTTGGCGAGAATGCGGGCAATAGTGGTCTTACCGACACCACGAGTGCCTGTAAACAGATAAGCGTGATGCAAGCGCTGGCTTTCCAGCGCATTGCTTAAGGCTTTCACCACGTGTTCCTGGCCGACTAATGTCGAGAACGATTTCGGGCGCCACTTGCGGGCGAGAACTTGATAAGTCATGCAGGCAATTCTAACAGAAGCTGTTTATTCGTCCTGTGAGTAGGAGTATTCAAAGATGGATCCAACGCAAAATAACAAGATTGACGATCCGCGCCCTGTTGCGCCGATCGCTCCCTCTCCAAATGAGTGCTGCAATAGTGGCTGTGATCCCTGTATTTTCGATTTCTATAGCGAGGAGCTGCAGGAATATCGGCTTAAGTTGGCGGAGTGGGAGCTCAGGCAGGCCTCAGGGGTGTAGATACTAAACTTATATAGGGAAGATTTGTGGGAATTGGTTGTGCAATCAAATTTGGCGTGTTTGAAGCAACAACCTGCTCACTGTTTTCGTAGTCATGTTTGGGCTGTTGCAGGGGTGTGCGAAGCATTTTGAATAGCTGTTAGAAACTATTGAAAGTCAGACTTACTTAAAAATCAGCGAGTTGTTGATAGGTGAAGGTTTTGGGGTAAAAAAAGTGTTGTGTGGGAGTTGACGAGTGTTGGGGCGGTGCGTATAGTTCGCCTCTCTGCTGCTGACGCAGACAAAAACGAAGCGAAACTGATGAGTGTAGCTGAGTGGGTCTGAATAGGCAAACGCTCTTTAACAAGATACAGCCGATAAGCGTAGGCGCTTG
>NZ_JBQXDJ010000004.1:0-15005 GCF_052601015.1 Chitinimonas violaceus
CATCATCAAACAGATCGCGCCAATCCCGTGGCCGTTCGCTGCGGTTCGGTTCCGGTACGACCGGCTTGGCAGGTTCCACCCATTTACGACCATTGCCCGCAATGCTATTGCCAAGCACATCCCCGAACGTAGCAGTGGTCCGATCAAAGCTGTCTGTAAAGAAATTATCGATACCTGTACCGAATTCCTTCACAGCCCCAATCAACGTACTGCCATAGCTTGGCCAGAACCCCTTGTCTGAATTTGATGCCCGCTTCGACGTAATGACAATCGGCTCACCCCTCAAAGTGCCGTCTGCCTGTGGTATGGCGTAGTAGTTGTTCTTGCCACCAAGGTAGGCCGCTTCTTTCTCTGCGGCGACCCTATCCGCTAGGTCATCATCAGCAGACGTATTCAGTGCGAAGCGATCCCCTTCATTACCCCGATAATTGTTAAGCCTCGGGTCTTCCATCGGCTCGTGGCCCATTGGCTTGCGATACGCAACCTGCCCACGGTCGCCAATCGCTGGTTCCCAGGCATTCGCACTACTGCCTGCGCCACTACCCCAAGCTCCGCTACCGGAACCACCGCCAGCCCTGCCTTGAATAGGTACATTGTCTTCCATCGGCTTGCCACGCCAATCGTTCAGCAGGTCACGCTGTTGGGTATTGCCGCTGGCCATTACACCCGCCAGGACCTTACTTCGAGACGCGGCAGCGCGTACCTGCTCCTCCCTAGCCTTAGCATGACCATACGCCCTCATCTCATCACCTATCGCATTACCTATCGCTCCCGGTAACGCAGCCGATAGCTTGAAGCTGCCGTTGTAACGCCCACTACGGTCGAACTCCTGGTTCAACTTGTGGCTGACCGCTGTCGAGGCGATGCTTTCCAGCGTCCGGCCCAACAGGCGGGTTGAGAGATCACCCAGGTTGGCCTGTACCGAGCCCAGACTCATGACGGAATTTGCGGGGTTGTAGCCAAAGGCATCACCCAGTCCCTGGCTGATAGTCGAAGCGACTGGTGCAGCTACCCCGGCAGCTGCCATTTGCGACCAATTGAACCGCTCTTGCAATCCGGTCCAGATCGAAACCTGTTGGCTTACCGCATTACTGGTCAACGCACTGCCAGCAATCTTGGCGTACTTCAAGGCCGTATTGGTTTCACCGGCCGCTTGCAGGTAATGGCCCATGCCAGCCGTCACACCCGCGGTTACCCCGGAAACAAAGGCTTGCCTCAGGCTGAACTTCTCGACATCACCCGTGGCCTTACCCACCAGTTGCCCAGCTACCGAACCGGCAAATCCCCCCACCGCCGCCGCACCAAGCGCAGCTGCTCCGAACCCTGCGCCACCCGCCATGACGGTAGCTCCGGCGGCAAAGGTCGTAGAAGCACCGGTGGCCAAATTCATTAAGGCTGCGGCGGCGCCTGCGGTGTAGACCGCTACCGCAACCGTCACCACAATCATCAACACCATGCCAAACCCGCCGCACTTCTTCTTCGGTGGCGGGGTTTTCAGGTTCGGCATCTGGCTGCCCACCACCTCGTCTTCCTTGTACGCCTTGAAGGTGTCGGCGCTGATTGCGTCGCTCTTCGAGGTGTTCGGAATCGTGATGCGGGTGCCTGCCTTCAGCTCGCTGTCTTCGCTCAGCCCGTTGGCATCGGCAAGCAGGTACCACAGGTTGCTATTGCCGTAGACCTGTCCGGCGATATGCCGCAGCGTTTCGCCGCCCTGCACCGTGTAGGTGCCCACGCCACTGCCGGGGTGATCCTTGCCCAGGCTTTCGATGCGGGCAAAGCGGCCTTCGTCCAGCTGCGTCTTGTGGGTACCGTCGGCGTATACACCGGTTTCGCCCACCGCATTGCCATTGGCGTACAGGTAGTGGATGTTCTCAATGCTTTCGCCGCTGCGGCCGGTGTGGTGCACCTTGTGGATGATCTGGCCATCGGTGTTGCGGATGAAGATCGAGCGTTCGTTGTCCACCATGCCGTCGCCCTGGCCCTGCACCTGCTTGACCAGTTGGCGGTTGACGTCGTATTCGAAGCTGCTGTTGCCGCTAGCCCGCTTGGGGCCGCTGCCCGAGATGCCGGCCATGCGGCCGTCGGCGTGGTAGCTGTAGTTGAAGTAGTACGAGTTGCCTTGTCCAACAATCTCGATACCCAGGCTGTTTTCAGGTCTGATCCGCCCGCCCTTCCAGTACTGCTTGAGCGAAATCACACCGCCACGTGCCACTGGGCCTTCAATACTGCCTAGTTTCAGGTCACTGAAAGCATCCATATGCATGCTTACCATGCGCCCGCTTCGGTCGTAGCTCTGCCTGGTGGACTGCGACGGGGTAAGGATATAACCGACCCGGCTACGGGCCAGCCTGCTGAAGACACCGCCTTCTGCACCCTGCACGAGTACCGCGATCTGGCTCGCTTCGTAGCCCTGAATCTTGAGGTTGTTCTCGGTATAGGTACTGGCGCTGCTCTGGGCGTAGAACCAGCCATAGCCCTTGTTATGGCGGATGATATTGCCGTTCTGGTCGTATTCCCACGTCTGCTGCCACAGGTGCGGCACCTTCAGCTGGGTGCCGGCTGCCAGTTCTGCATCGGCATTGTTCAACCCATTCGCCTTGGCGATCTCGGTCCAGGCCGATTCATCGCCATACTGGGCGCGGGCAACATCGCGCAGGCTGCGATTGAAGCTGACCCGGGTGCCGACATCCAGCAACGTATCAGCATCGGCCGCGCCGCCATTGACCAATACGATGCGCTGCCACAAGTCGCCATTGCCCAGGTATTGCTCGGCCAACAGGCGGCGTGTACGGCCTTCACCCAGAGTAACCGCTACTTCCATTGGGCCGCCTTGCAAGGTGATCGAATCGCTGTTGCGGTCGGTTATGCCCAGCCCATCAACCGCGTTGATGTCCTTGAAGCCGGCATTGGCAGCCTGCGCATTGGCGCTGCCATACCAGCGGGCGATGGTGACGCGGTTCTGTGCGTCGTACTGGTAATGCACCGTCATGCCCAGCTTGGCGTCGTAGTCCTGCAGGCGATTGCCAGCCCCATCGTACACATAGCTGTGGCGCAGCTCGCCCCCCTTGATTTCCTGGGTGACGCGGTTTGCCCCATCGAATGCATAAACATGGTCAAAGGCATTGCGGCCTGTGCCGGTAATGCGCACCACATTGCCGTTGGCGTCGTATTCCTGCTTGCTGCCAACGCCGGTTTTGGCCTCGTTCCAACCGGTTTGCCTGCCCAGCGCATCATAGCTGTAGCGGGTGTCGCGCCCATAGGTGGCAGCCTCGCCCACACCATTGCTGATCTCACGAATCTTCTGGCCACGTTCATCAAAGCGGTAGTCGGTGTATTTGACCAGCACCGCATTGGCAGGGTTGACCAGGGTAGTCGTCATGCTGCTCTGCAGATGGGCAGTCACCCGCTGCATCAACTCTTTGGCAATCGCGTTCCAACCCCTCAATGGAGTGGTACTGCCGGCCTGCGTGATGGCCTTGCCATAATCCGCCACCCGCAATAGGTGGCCGGCTGCATCCCAGCTACGGCGTATGTCCTTGCCCTCGCTGTTGGATTCGCGAATCTGCCGGCCCAGGCCGTCATACTCGAAACGGTTGGTCAGCCCGGTTTCGTCGGTGCTTTCCAGCAAGCGGTTGAACGCACCATAGCGGTAGCTCTTGGTACGCCCTTCGCCGTCCACTTCCAGAATCAGGTTGCCGTACACGTCGTAGCGGCGGCTTTCGACGATTGCCTGCCCCAACTGCCAGGTACGGGTGCTGATGACGCGGTTGAGCGCATCGTAACCCTGTTCCACCTTATAGGTGCCACGCAGGCTGCTGGTACGGTTGCCGTTGAAGTCGTAACCAAACACCGTGCCGCCCTGCTGCACAAGATGGTTACGTCGGTTGTATTTCAGTTCCGTGCGGTTGCCGTTGCCATCGATACGCGTGGTCTCACGGCCCAGCACATCGTACTCATGCCGGGTAACGCCGCCTGCACCATTGGTCTCGCTGGCGAGATTGCCCCGAGCATCGTACGTTTTACTGCTGCGGAAGCCCAAAGCATCCACCGTACTGGTTTCACGGCCCAGCATGTCGTAGTCGGTATGCCGGTTCTGGCCCAGCGCGTTCCTGCTGTCGGTACGGTTGCCGCCCAGGTCGTAAGTGTGCGTCTGCCGGCTGCCGTTGCTGCCATCGAGCGCGGCGGTGAATACATCCCCCGCCACATCGCGGTACAGCGTTACCTGATCGGTCAGCTGATCGAGGTGGTTGTAGCGCGACCGGGTAAGCAGGCGCTGCTGGTGGCCTGTGGCATCATCCGCCGAGGTCACCGCCTGATAAGCCGCCCCCCATTCCGCCACCTTGCGGCCACGGCCGTCGTAGTCGGTATAGGTGGTCGCCATCACCGCGCCGCCCTGCTTGTCGTACTGGTCGGTACGCACGGCGTTGCCGGCCAGATCGATGCCATGCTCGCGCCAGATACCGTCCGACTCCATGCTGGCGATCGTGTGGCCCATCGCGTCGTAACGGGTTTCCAGGTAGTAACCGCTGTCGCGCCCATCGCTCTGGCGGCTGCCGGCTGCAAGACCGGTGCCTTTGACGGCCACATTCAGGAACAGATTCTTCGGTTTGGCCAGCGCACCCAAATAGGTTCCGCTGCCCACCCACAGGTTACCGTTTTCACGGGTGAGGGAGATGCCTTCTTCCTTCGCCACCACAATGCCGCTGCAACCGCTGGCGTCGTAACTGTCTTTGGCTGACTGGGTGTGCCAGTCCACGATCACCATACGGTCTTGCGCGTCAAGGTAATACGCCTTGAAGGTGTAGTCCCCATTCAACCCACGCAGCTTCGTGCTGAAGCGGTTGCCGTCCCGTGTCAGCGTCAACGTCTGTTCGACCTTGTCCGACTGCCGTGTCAGCAGCAGCTTGACGTCGCCACGCACCCCGGCGATCTCATCATCACTGAGATTGGCGGTATAGGTGTAGTCGAAGGTGTCGGGTACGGGTACCTCGACCTCCACGGTCTTCATGGCTGGTGTGGCGGTAAATCTATTCTCAATGCGGTCGAAGAGCTTTGTGTCCGGGTGCGTTTGATTCAGCCAGTAGACTTCCGTCTTGCAGGTTGCCGTCAATGTGGCGAGCACATCCGTACCCATCCGCGTACGGGTGGCGCCCCAGCCAGATACATCCGATCGATGCGTCAAACCTTGACGCCAATGGCTGCCACCCGCCTCGTAGACGTGCAGCGTTGAGCCCGTCGCATCGGTAAGCACTTCGATGACGTAACGCTTGCCATCCTCCACCGTCCCAATTTCCTGCTCGGTCCGTTGCCCAGTTGTAGAATAACTGACGGCAAAAACCTTGTTGCCAACCAGGTAAGCCCCATGCTGGCGGTAGCCAGGCGTGTTGCTTGCCTTGTCATTCTCCGCACCAAAGAAGAACCGCCGTTGCGCCCCCGAATTATCCAGCCTGACCCCCGCCAGATAATCTGCCCCAACTGGATTTGTATGTTTCCCGGTAACGGTAGGCTTACGGTCCACAGAACCAGGCCCACTGGTAACGACCAACTCACCCTCAATAAACGCCATCTCTCCCGGCAACGCAGAAAGCTGGCTTTGCGACACGCCATAGCCACCGCCAGATGCAAGCATCTGAACAAATTCAGCCTCTGCCTTCCCATCGGGCTTGGCCTTGACTACCAAGCTGCCACTCTTGATCGAATGAACTTGATTGTTCCCATCACGGGTCTGCAAATAGCATAAATATGACCCTGCGGCCGGGACGGTGATTGAACCTGTAGCGATCCGGCCATTTAGCGTGAGCCTGACGGTCTGCTCTTCCATTGATCCAGTAGCTGGCAGTACAACAAACACGCCATTGGCAACACCGTCGCTGATGCCTTCCGGCAGCGTCAGGCTGACATCGACTTTGAACCCCTCACTTGGCACTTGCCGGTTTTCGAGGCGCGTGCCCGACCCCACACGGCCTGTCACCGTATGGCTCGGCTTTACCGACTGGGTGTAATGCACATTGAGTACATGCCTGCCCGGATTGATAGATTTGCTGTCGAGCACCGTCGTGTCGCCTTGCGTATCCACCGCCTGCAACTGGTCATTGAGCATGACCCACTGGCCGTTGATGCCCGATTGCGTCGTCGTCCACGAGACATGCTGCAAGGTCACCGGCGGCGCGGCAATCGGCCCCGGCGTTGCGCCATCTGCCGGTTTGGCTAATGCGCAAACCGTATAGTCCTGCCGGTCCAGCTCAACCATGACGCCATCCCGGCGCATGCCGGTCAGGACGATTTCATATTCCCCAGCCGCCATGGGCGAACGCTTATCGCCCAGGACCAGGTCATACAGGTACTCGCCCCCGACCAGCCGACCAGTACTGCTGGCACGGTTTGCTATCTCGTTGCTGCCTTTCTTGCGCCAGTCGGCCCGCACCACTGCCATATCCAAGGTCTGGTTGCTGGAGAAAGCCACCTGCAACACCGTCTTGTATTGGTAGGTGTTGGTATGCTCGGCATCGGGATTCAGCACCTCATGGTAAGCCGTTGTCTTCGGAGTAAAGCGCTGTACCGCATTGGTCAGCGTCTGCTTGGGGCCGCGCTGCAACTGGTTCGTTGCATCCTGCCACACGACGCTGTAACTGAACTGGTCGAGGCTGCCCACATTACCCAGCACCGCGGCGTAATATCCCCCTTCCAGCGGCGTCATGGCCACTTCATTATTCAAGTTGCTGCCATTAGTTTGCCAGACGATTGTTGGACGACCGACACTGCCGTCGAAGTGCACCACCATCCGCATTTCACCCGTGGCGGTACGGCTGGTTTCCACGCTGTCGTATTGCGGGGCAACCGTCAGCGTCTGTTCCTCACTCCACACCATATTGCCGGCCACATCCTGGCTGACCACGCGGAAATAGATCTGTGTGCCGGCCGGTGGACGTGGCAGCTGCGCGGTATGCCCGCCCAGACTGGCTAATTGCTCGCCCACTCTCGCGGGATAATCATCGACCTTGGCATGGGGCTGCAGGTCGTACACCACCCAGGTCCGGCCTTCCGACGCAGTGGGTAGGTTCCAGTTGATGTTCAGCGTATCGCCTTGCGTTGCCGCAATACCTGCCGGTTGTACGGCGGTGTTGGGCATTTCGCCGGTGTAAACAAAAACCCGGTTGCCCATCGCGTCATAGCGCGAAATGGTACCGCTGCCATCGACGTTCACGACCTTGGTCACACGGCTCTTAGCGTCGAACTGGCTACGGGTGACCTGATTGTTGGCGTTGCGCACATAGGTGCGGTTGCCCAGCGTGTCGTAGCCGTAGTGCAACTCGGCCACTTCACCAGTCAGCGCGGTCACTTGTCCCGTCGCATTGCGCTCAATCGCGCCCTGCGCTTCTCGCTGGAGCGTGAGGCGATGCATCGTGTCGTACTGGAACAAGGTCGCCTGGTCATCGGTATGGTCGCCCACCAACTTGTACAGCGTGCTGAAGTCGGCCTGCAGTGCGGCAAGGTCCACCCCGGCGCCAACGGCATTGCCAAAGCGCTGCTCGGCCACGCGGTTGCCCACGTTGTCATAGCTGTACAACGTCAACATACGGCTGGGGTTGATGGTGCCGATCAAACGGCCGGCTGCGTCGTAATAGTGGAAGACATTCAACGCATCGGCGGTGTCCGCGCCCTTGATCTGCTGCACCACATTATTGGCGCTGTCGTAGCGGGTACGGGTAACCGGTCGGGCATTTGCCACCGTATTACCCAGGCTGTCGCGCACATTGCGGGCCGGGTCGAGTTGTTCGACCAAGCGGCCTGCTGCGTCGTAACGGTAGTCGGTCACCGCCACCGCGCCCTGCCCCACCGGCTTGTCACCCAGGGGATTAAGCCCGGCAAGGTTCAGCGGCGTCACGTAAGCACGTTGCTGGATACGATTGCCGGCGGCATCGTAGCTGGCTTCATTGAGGTAACCGGCTGCATCGACCACGGCACTGACGCGCCCGGCGCCGTCATACCAGCTCAGGGTACGGCGGCCTTCCTTATTGGTACTGTCCACCACCGCGCCATAGCCGTCGTACACATAGCGCTCTTCCGGCGCGATACGCTCGGTCGTTGTAGTCGGGTTGGCACGGTCGCGGCCGCTCAGACGGGTAACATCCACCTGCGGGTAGACCACCCGGGTGGGGCGGCCGGCGAGGTCATACTCACGGCTGATGACGTGTGTTTCGCTCTTCGGCGTCTTGGGCAGGACTGTCGGGTCCTGTGCAGCCTTATCCAGACGTTCGAGGTACACCGTTTCCTTGACCACGTCGTTGTAGGCGTCGTATTCGTACTGGCGCAGCACATTGTCGACATCCAGCATCGCAACCAGGCGGCCACCCTTGTCGTACCAGCGTGTTTCCTGCGCGCCGCTTGGCAGCGTGGTCTGCTGCAGATTGCCAAGGGTGTCGTAGCGGTACTGGGTGACGGTGCTGTAACCCTGCGCATCAGACGTCATCCAGCTCAGATTGCGGGTTTCAGTGAGCTTGCGGTTGTTGCGGTCGTAGGTGTAGCTCACCACACCGTCTTTGCCCTCCACCTTCTCTACCCGGCCAAGGGCATCGTAGCTATAGCGGTTCACCGTCTGGCCCAGGCCATTGGTTTCCGCCAGGGTCCGGTTCAAACCATCGAACTGGAATTCACGCCGGTTGCCATTGCCATCGACATGCGCCACCAGGTTGCCGACCTTGTCGTACTCAATCCGGTTGATGATCTTGAGTCCACCCGGGTCCTTCGTTTCGCTGATCTGGCGATTGTCACGGTCGTACTCATACACCGTGGTGCGATTGATGCCCGCGGCCTGCTCACCGCCTTGCTCCACCATGCGGCTGAGGTTGCCCGCTGCGTCGTAGGTCTTCTCGGTCTTCAGGCCGGCTGGGTCGATTTGCTGCCTGACGCGGTCGGCACCGTCGTATTGGTACTGGGTAACGCGCGGCTTGGCCAGATTGGCGAACTTACGTTCTTCCAGCACATTGCCACGGCTGTCACGCACGTAGGCAATCTGGCTGCCATCCGCCGCAGTCAACAGCGATAAGCGTCCTGCGGCATCGTAGCGGTAAGTGGCCGTACGATCATGGCTGTGGTTCTGGCCTGTCGGCACCACAAAGTCACCCACCTTGGCCACTGGCAACGCGTACTGGCGTTCCTCCACCTTGCTGCCATGCACGTCGTAACGGGTGGTCTTCAGGTAACCCATCGGGTCGACCGTCGCGATAACCCGGTTGTCGGCGTCGTAATAGAAATACGTACTTTGGCCCAACGCATCGGTCTTGCTGATGACATTGCCGCGACTGTCGTAACGGTAGGTGCTGCGGTTGCCGGCGATATCGGTTTCGGCAAGCTTGCGGTCAAGCACATCGTACTCAACCAAGCTGGTCTTGTGCGTCAACTGCTTGTTTTGCGCATCAAGGCGATTGCCATAGACGTCATAGCCATAATCCATCGTCTGGCCGGCATCGGTCAGCTCTGTCGTCAGGCGACGGTTGTTGTCGTACTTGAAGGTACGGTGCAGCCAGACCTCGTTACCGGCCTTATTGCTTTGTAAGATGTCCTCGCTGGCCACCAGGTCGCCAAACACCGCGTCGTATTTGCGCAGCGTGCGCCCACCTTCGGCAGTCAGAGTCTCGACCAGTCGGCCGGCTCCGTCGTACAGATAGGTGGTCTGGCGAGCCAGTGGCGTACCAGCGCCAAGGATGACCGCTGTCTTGTTGCCCTGGGCATCGTATTTGTATTCGGTACGGTTGCCCGCCCCATTGATTTCCGCCGCCAGCCTGCCATTGGCATCGTATTCATACTGCGTGGTGCTTGGCTTGGCGGCTGCGGCCTTGGCCGCGTCGTAGTGCTGCGCATCCGTCACCGGCACCAAGTACAGGCCACGTGTGGCGCTGCTCTTTTCACCAAACTCGTTGTAGGTGAATTGCGTCGTGTAACCGTTGGCGTCGGTCTCGCTGGTGCGGCGGCCTTGCCGGTCGTAACCAAAGCGGGTGACGCGCGCATTTGCACCCAGCGCGTCCGACGTGGTTACGGTGTCGATATTGCCCGCGGCATCATAGCTTTGCGTAACCAAGGAACCCGCCGGGCTCAAGGTGCTCAGCAACCGGCCAATCGCATCGTAGGTGTAGGTCGTCTTGGCGGGCTGCGCCAATGCCGCACGGGTGGCGTCGTAACCGGCATCGGTTGCAACGAGCAGGTATTCCCCCACCGTCATCGAGGTACGATTGCCCTGCGCATCGTATTGGTAGCGGGTGGTGTAACCGGCTGCATCCGTATCGGTCAGTACATGGCCGTCAGCGTCATAGGTCTTACGTTCCAGCCGGGCCTTTGCGCCCTGATTAGCGGCGTCGGTCGACTGCAACTGGCGGCCCAGGCCATCCACCGTGAACTCGGCCGAAACACCCATACCGTCGATGGTACGTACCAACTGGTTGTTCTTGTCATAAAAGAACTGGCTGGTTACCGCATTGGTCTCGCCGACCTTTACCCGGGTCTTGTTGCCGAAGGCGTCGTATTCAGTACGCTGTACCCCCGCTATGTTCTTCGCTTCCACCTGCTGGTTGTTGGCATCGTAGCGATAGCTGGTCTCACGCAATGCCGCCGTGCCATGGGCCTGCTGGTTAAGCACCAGATTGCCGTTCTTGTCGTACTGCTTGACCGTGACATTGCCCACGCCATCCTGCTCGCGCACCACATGGCCCACGCCGTCATAGGCAAAGGTTTCGGTACGCGCGGTTTCGGTCTTGCTGCCGGTAATGCGCTGGCTGATGCGCCCTGCGCCATCGTAAACAATCTGTGTGGTCTTGCCTTCTGCCTCGGTCTTGCCGACCAGACGGTTGGCCCCATCGTAGCGGTAGGTTGTAACGCAAGCTTTGGGCGTACCGGCAAACTCGGTTTTCTTTTCGAGATTGCCGGCTTTGTCGTAGGCGTACAGCGTCTCGCTGCCATCCACGCCCTTTTCGCTGATCACATGGTGGCCAGCATCGTACTGATAACGCACTGTACGGCCCGGCCCCGTGGGGGGCGTCGCGGGTAATGCGGCGACGCCGTCGTATACCGTGCGCGCCGAGACTTGTCCGTCATCCGCATATTCGGTGTAAGTGAGATGTTGACCCGGGTCGAGCTGGTAGATGCGCCGGTTTTGCGCATCGTAGCCATAACGCGTGGTTGCCCATTGCGTACCGGCCTTGTCGATGGCTCGGCGCATTTGCGTGACATTGCCCAGTGCATCGTAACGGTACTCGGTACGGTAGCCTTCACCATCCACCTGGGCCAACAAACGGTCCATCAGGTCGTATTCGCTGGCCTGTACCACCCCGGCGCGTTTTTGATTCAGCTTGCGACCAAACGTGTCGTAAGCAAACTCGGTTACCAAACCCAGCCCATCGGTGGTGGCTACCAGCCGGTTGGCCGCATCGTAACGGCGGGTCTGTTCATGACCATTGCCATCGACGGTGGAAATCAGGTTGCCAACATTGTCGTAACGGTATTGCGTCACGGCACCCGTGCCATCGGTCACCGTCGTCACCTGCCCCACCGCATCAAATGCGGACTGGGTGACATTGCCGGCCCCATTGGTCACGCTGACACGGCGACCAGCCGCATCGTAAGCATACCGCGTGACATCCCCCGCACCGTTGGTGGTGGTCAGTAACTGATTGACCGCATCGTAAGTACTCAGTTGTTTTTTGCCACGCGCATCGATCACCTCGACTTGCTTGCCATTGGCGTCGTAGCGATATTGCGTGCTTGCCCCGGTGGCATCGGTGGTTTTGATGAGGCGTTGGGCTGCGTCGTATTCATACTCGGTACGGTGGCCCAGCGCGTCGACCATTGCCTTGCGATTACCGCTGGCGTCGTACTCATAGGTAGTCCGTTTACCCAGTGCATCCACAGTAGCGGTAAGCCGGTTCAATGCGTCGTACTCGTTGCGCGTAACCTGCCCGCCGGCATTGGTGGTCTCGATACGATTTCCGTAACGGTCGTACCGGTAGGTGGTCTCGCCATTCAGTGCATCCACTTCGCGCACCAACTGCCCGGCAAGGGCATACTCGCGGCGCACCAAGGCATCGTTGCTGTCCTCGACCAGTGCTGCGTTACCGGCTGCCAGCTCGTGATGGCGCAACGTCGCCACCAGTTGGCCAACCGTGTCGTAGCGATATTCAGTGACTTCACCCGCTGGGTTGGTACTGCGGATCACCCGGCCCTGGCGGTCGTAAATGCGTGTTGTGACTTGCTGTTTGGCATCGGTCTGGCGCACCAGATTGCCGTTTTCGTCATACTGGTTCTGGGTCACACGCCCCAAGGCATCGGTCTGTTTGACCGCGCGATTGCCACGGTCAAACTCCGACTGGCTGACATTACCGAGCCTGTCAGTCGTCTTGATCCGATTGCCGAACGTATCGTACTCGTAACGCTCGCTATCCTTGAGTGCATCGGTATCGGTGATCAGCTGCCCTGCGCCATCATAAGTGCGTGTGCTGGTCTGGCCTTTGCCATCGGTTACGCTGCTGGTCAAACCCTGGGCGTTGTAGCCAATACGGCTGACGTTGCCGGTGCCATCGGTCTGGGCAATCAACAAGCCGCGGCCATCGTACTCGCGCACTGTCTTACTACCGCGGGCATCGGTATGGGTCAGCTGCTTTCCGGTCGCACCATAGGTGTAGCGATCGTGCAGGCCCAATGCGTCCTGCTTGTCGACCAGATTGCCCGCCGCATCGTAGCGGTAGGCCTGCTGCCTATCCTGCGCATCGGTCTTCAATAGTGCGCGAATGCCGGCTTCGCTGATGTCCGTCAACGTGCCGATCGGCTTCGCGTAATCCGTCTTACCCACCAGCTGGCCATAGACGTCGTAACGTTTCTCGGTGACATTGCCCTGGGTATCGACAGTGAATACTTCACGGCCATGCTGGTCGTAAACACTGTAGGTGCGGCGGTCAACCGTGCTGTCCAGCGTGTTGTACTGCGCCTGCAGCTCTGCCAGGGTCATCTCCGGCTTTGGTGCGAGCTTGGCGAACTGTATGCCGCGCAACAGACGCCCCATGCTGTCATAGCTGAAGCTGCTGACCTGGCCTGCGTCATTGACGGTGAAGCACAAGCGCCCTGCCGCGTCGTAGTAATGACGAACCTGACGGTCGCCCTCGCCAACCTCCTGGAAACGGACCTGCAACACCGATGGCGTCGTATCCCGCGTCCTATCTAGCGTGACGCGGTCGGCGTAATGAACAGTATGGGTCTTCTGGTCCAAGGCGTTATAACGTTGCTCGGTCACCTTGCCTTCGGCATCGATCAGGAAGACGGCACGCCCTAACCGGTCGTACACCGTTTCGGTCACCCGGTCATTCGAACCCAGCGTGGCGTAGGGGGCAAAGCCAGTGGCAGCGACATAGGGTGTGGCGTACTGGATCGTACGGGTCTGCCGGCCAGCGCCGTCGTAGCAACGCTGGCTTACCCTGCCGGCACCATCCACCACAAATTGAATGCGCCCGGCCGAGTCGTAGGCATATTGTTCTATCGCATCGACTGCCGAATCGGTTTGCGCCGGCAATCCAGCCAACACCGCCTGCAGCGTGGGTTCGCCCGTAAAGGTAAGCGCCTGCCCATAAACCACCTTGCTGTTCAACCGGCCTGCAGCATCGTACCCATAACGCGTGACATAACCCGCACCATCGACATCGAACAGGGGACGGTTGGCGTCGTCGACAAACTGGTACTTGCGCACATCATGGGTATCGTCCTTGACCAAAGCGAGCGTGCCGCTGGCATCCCACTTCGCCAGATCAATCGCGCCATGGTAAGTGCGCTGACCATTCACATTGCCCACAGCGTCGTACTGTTTCTCGGTAACAAAACCCAGGCCATCAATCACATAGCGCTGGCGACCGGCGGCATCATAGCCATACCGTACGTGCTGGTCCTGTAAGAGATTAGCCTTCAGGGCAGCAGCCAAACCGGTTGCATTGAGCGGATCGGCCAAGGCCGCAACATCCAGCGGCGTGCTGTAGCGAATTACATACGTGATTCGACCTGCTGCATCGTATCGGGTCTCGGTAACGGCGCGCTGGCTGTCCACCCGGTATTGCTCGCGATTAAGTGCATCGTATACATAGCGGGTTTGCTGGTCCTGCGTCGGCTTGGCGACTGTTGCAGCCCAACCATCCAATACCGCGCAGGTATACGGTGCTGTCGCAGTAAAGACAGTGGCAAAACGGGTGGTCGCCACCTTATTGCCCAGGGCATCAAAACGATGCTGGGTAACGATACCGGTCGCATCCACGGTATAGGCTTCACGCCCTGCATCATCGAAAACATGGTGGACAACAGCCAAAGGCTTGGCGCTAGCCAGCTGGGTCTGCAGCTTACCCAGCGTGCTACGGTCCACAGAAGGCGGTGCAGCTGGTGCACTGACCTGCTCACCGCTGCTGAACCCATCAAATGGCTTTGGTGCCACATTCCAGTTGACCGTGCCGCTACCCGGCTGAGGCGATGTCAGCGTAACCGTAGCGAAGCCTTTTGACGAAGCCGCCTCGCCGCTCAACAACCGGCTAGAGAATTGCCACGTAGCGAGTTCCCCGGCTGCGCCAATACCAAACAGCCAAGTACCAATCGCCCGCGCACCTTCATCATTCAACCAGGTTGCAGTCAGATCTGACTTGCCATCGGCATTGTGATGCATCAAGTGATAGACCGCGTCATCACGCCATGTACCCAGCACGCTGTCGCTGCCCTGGACATAGCCATTGCCATCCGACAGCCACGCTGTCGCGACTGCCTGACCCGCTTCGTTCTTCCACAGCTGCACCACATCGGTACGGCCATCGCCGTTCAGGTCCGCTGCCAGGTAACGGCTCTGGGCCTTCTTGCCTACCGCAACATCACCCGCCCAGTTCCAACTCGCATTGCCATGGCTGACTGCATTGCGCAGGTGTTCAACCCCCTCCGCATCCTGGTACACCTCCACCCAGTCATCACGACCATCACCCTGGATATCCACCTTCAGG
>NZ_JBQXDJ010000004.1:15100-16960 GCF_052601015.1 Chitinimonas violaceus
GGTCGCTTCACCCAGCCCATCGGCTGTAGCCAGCCGGATGGTGGCGACTGCCTTGCCATCCTGGCGCTTGCGTACTACTACCAGGTCAGACTTGCCATCGCCGCTGACATCACCGAGCAGGTATTCCGTATCGGCATGCCATTCGCCCAATTGCAGCGTCGCACCCTCGGTGTAACCCGTCGCCCCTGCCAACCATTGCTTGCCTACGGCCTTGCCATCCGACTCATGACGGATTTCCAGCAGGTCCATGCGGCCATCGCCGTTGAAGTCGCCTTCGATAAAGCGGGTATCGCGCCGCCAATCGCCACGTTGCACAAACTGGACGCCATCGCTGCGCCAGCTGGCAATGACCTGACGACCATCCTCTTCCACCCAGGTGCCGACCAGGTCGGCACGGTGGTCGCCATCCTGATCACTCAGGCGGTAGACCGCATCATCACGCCATGCACCCAGCACGCTGTCGCTGCCCTGGGTATAGCCAGTACCATTCGACAGCCACGCTGTCGCCACTGCCTGACCTGCTTCGTTCTTCCACAGCTGCACCACATCGGTACGGCCATCGCCGTTCAGATCGGCTGCCAGGTAACGGCTCTGCGCCTTCTTGCCTACCTCAACATCACCCGCCCAGTTCCAACTCGCATTGCCATGGCTGACTGCATTGCGCAGGTGTTCAACCCCCTCCGCATCCTGGTACACCTCCACCCAGTCATCACGACCATCACCCTGGATATCCACCTTCAGGTACTGACGAGTTGTCCCAGAAACATGCCCATTATCTTGCTTGGCCGTCAAAGTGCCGTCTTCACTGGCAAAGAACACGAGAACATAGTCGTTACTGGTGGGGGCGTAGTAACGCGATACGGTTAATTCTTTGCGGCCATCTCCATTGATGTCGGCCAATTGATACTGCTGTGCGATATCCGAATGAAGGCCACTAGTAACTGTAGCCCCCTCCTTAAATGTCTTACCATCGCTGAGCCACAAACAAGCCTGTACAGGTCTGTTTGCACTTGCTGCCAATGACACCACCCACAGATCGGCCTTACCGTCTCCGGTGCCATCACCCAGCAGATAGCGGGTCTCTGCTACCCAGGCACCCAGTTCCAGCTCTGTCGCTTCGCCCATTCCATCCGCAGTGGTCAGGCGGATCGTGGCGACTGCCTTGCCATCCTGACGTTTGCGTACCGCTACCAGGTCAGACTTGCCGTCGCCGCTGACATCACCGAGCAGATACTGCGTATCGGCATGCCAGTCACCTAGCTGAAGGGTTGCGCCTTCGGTGTAACCCGTAGCCCCTGCCAGCCATTGCTTGCCCACCGCCTTGCCATCCGCCTCATGACGGATTTCCAGCAAGTCCAGGCGGCCATCACCGTTGAAGTCGCCTTCGATAAAGCGGGTATCGCGCCGCCAATCGCCACGTTGCACGAACTGGACGCCATCGCTGCGCCAGCTGGCGATGACCTGCCGACCATCCTCTTCCACCCAGGTGCCCACCAGGTCGGCGCGGTGGTCACCATCCTGGTCCGCGAGGCGGTAGACTGCCTCATCGCGCCATGCACCCAGCACGCTGTCGCTGCCCTGGATATAGCCATTGCCATCCGACAACCACGTTGTCGCAACTGCCTGACCCGCTTCGTTCTTCCACAGCTGCACCACATCAGTACGGCCGTCGCCGTTCAGGTCCGCTGCCAGGTAACGGCTCTGCGCCTTCTTACCCACCACAACATCACTACCCCAATCCCAATTCCCGTCACCCCGATTAATCGCATTACGTAGGTGTTCAATCCCCTGTGCATCCTGATACACCTCCACCCAGTCATCCCGGCCATCTCCCTGGATATCTGCCCTCAGGTACTGACG